>JANLHZ010000092.1 GCA_024653775.1 Planctomycetota bacterium
AAAAATGCCAGATTTCTCATACCTGTCGCCTAGCTCTCTGCACCTGATTATCCCTATGTAATAGGGATTTCCGCCAAGAGGATTTATGCAACAAAGCCATTGCGGGTTATAATCAGAGGATGAAAAACCTTCAAAAATCTAAAATTATAAATCGAAAATCCGGGGGGCTGTTCCTGATCGCGGGGCCGTGCGTAATCGAGTCGAGGGAACTCGTATTCGAAGTAGCGCGCGAGCTTAAGAAAATCACCGACGCGCTCACGATGCCCTTCATTTTCAAGGCGAGTTTCGACAAAGCTAACCGCACGTCGAACTCGTCGTTCCGCGGAATCGGGATGGACGAGGGACTGCGTATTCTCGCAGAGGTGGGCGCGGAGTTCGAAGTACCCGTGCTGACGGACGTCCACGAAAGCTGGCAGGCGCAGCCCGTGAGCGAGGCGGTGCAGGTCCTTCAGATTCCTGCGTTCCTATGCAGGCAGACGGACCTCATCGAAGCCTGCGCCAAAACGAATGCGACGCTGAACATCAAGAAAGGACAATTCCTCGCTCCGGAGCAGATGGGGAACGTCGCGAAGAAAGCCACCTTGGCCGGCGCGAAGGAACTATGGCTCACCGAGCGCGGCGCGACCTTCGGCTACGGCGACCTCGTAAGCGATATGCGCTCGATCCCGATTATGAAGCGTTTCGGGTTCCCAGTGATTTTCGACGGAACCCACAGCGTCCAGAAGCCGGGGGGACTTGGCGACGTCAGCGGTGGAATGCGCGAATTCGTCCCGACCCTCGTAAAGGCCGCGGTCGCGGCGGGCTGCGACGGGCTGTTTATGGAAACCCATCCGAATCCGGACAAAGCACTGTCCGACGGCCCGAACATGGTGCCGCTTGCGGAGATTCGCGCGCTGCTCGAAACCGCACAGCGGATTTATGACGTCGTGCGCTGACCGTAAGTCGCAAACGCAATCGCGCCACGAGCGTACAGGCTTATATATCCACCTGAGAATCTAAGGAGACAGCGATGCCAAAGAGAGTCCGCGTTTACTTTTCCGCTTCGATTATAGTTCTCGCGATGGCGGCGTTGCTCGCCGGAGCGAATCCGGACGGCGGCAAAACCCCGGATCACTTTTCGGAGCGACTACACGGGATGGAACTCGTCACGCTCGATTTCGCGGAGGATCCGGGCTGGCAGGGAGAGCTGAACCAGATGCCACACGAGCCGGAGATGGTGCGGCAGAGGTTCGGCTGGTCGAATACGCCCTACGCGGGCGGAACGCGCGGCGAGATCGGCGGACTCATCGCGCGGAGCGTGACGCCTGCGTGGTACGGCATCGAAATCCCGGAAACCGACCTCACGAAAAGACTCGCCTTCAGCGGCAAGATCGTTAATAAAGGCGGCGGCGGCGAAATGCTCTTCGGCTACTTCAACTCCGATACTTCGGGCTGGCGCATCCAGAACTTCTGCGGGTTTCGCATCGACACCGAGGAATTCGAAATCAGCGTTACGACGGGTTCGTTCAAGGCGAACGGCCTTCAATATTCGGGACTCTTCGCGCGCGCGGATTCCGGCCCGCACGATTTCGCGTTCGAGTGGGACCCCGACGCGGACGAAGGCAGGGGCGTGCTGCGGCTTTCGTTAGGCGAAGAGAAAGTCGAATACAAGGTGGGAGAAGAACTCGACTTCCGCGCGGAGCCGACGACGCTTAACCGCCTCGGGATAATCAACTGCCAGAAGTCTCAGGGCGCGCGGCTGGAATTCTATATCGACGACCTCATCTGCGAGTACACCGGAAAGACGTTCGATTTTTCGAGCGATCCGCGGTGGGAAAGCCGTCGCGCAAACGAGACCTACGAAGAAAACGTGCTCCGCGCCTTCCAGGACTACGGCTTCAGTCCGACGAATTTTGCAGGCGGCGAACCGGGCGAAATCGGCGGAATCATCTGGCGCTGGGAGAAGGAATACGGCGTCAGCTACTATGCGACTTCGGTGAAGGACCTGAGCCTTGAAATGCCGCTGCTGTTTTCCGGCTTCATCAACTTCAGACGAGGCGCGACGGACAGCGGGTTCCTTTTCGGATTCTTCGACAAGGACCTCGCGTACACCGCGTACAAACCGCTCGGATTTCTCGGTGTCGCGGTCGAGGGGCCTACGAGGCTCGGGCATTACTTCAACCTGTACGCCGCGGGGACGAGGGAAAAACATCGTCCGGGGGAAGGCTCGCTGATTCAGCCTGACGGAACCGTCCGGCACTTCGAGTTCCGCTACGACCCCCTGAAAGGCGATCACGGCACCGCGTCGATAACGCTCGAAGACGAGATCACGGAATTCCCCCTTCCGAGCCACGTCCGCGAGGACAACCCGATTTTCGACAGCATCGGATTTCTGCCGTTTCGCAGCGACGGCCTCAGCGTGGAGGTCTACGTCGACGATCTGACGTACACCGCGGGGAAGAAGGAATAGTCGCATATAAATGAAAACATCAGTAAAACGAGACGGTTTACTTCCTCTCGATGGTATAAATCCGCTCGCACCAGCAAACCAATATAGTTTGTAATTTTAATAAGTTAATCGATCCATAAGTGTTGACTAATTATATATGTTTTATCATAAGACATATATAAGATAATGTCCTATTAATTGCTTAATGTAATCTTAAAGCGCTGGATCGGAAAACCCTGTGATACTATTGTCTCTGCCGCGTTTTCACGGTCAGTATGATCGTTCCACTTTTTCAATCGACGTGGTTCACCGGGCCGATGCTCAGTCTGCTACTGCGCGATAATCTTTGCGCGGTTGATGTAAATCCGATCTCTCGTCCCCGCGGCGTTACCCACGAAGAGATCGAGATCGCCGTCGCCGTCGACGTCGCCGAGGGCGCCGCAGAGGGAGGAGTCGGTTTCGGGCGTGATGAAGTCCGAGCCGTCGCCCAACGTGAGGCGGTCCTGACCGACGTTTCCGTAGCCGTCGCCCAGCAGGAGCACGTTCGCGCTCGAAGCGTCGATGACCCACGTGTCGAGCCAGCCGTCGCCATCCATGTCTCCGAGAAGGACGTCCGACGCGTTCGTCGCGAGCGCGTGAGTGTTTGCGAAGTTCACTGGATTCGCTCCCGTCGTGTACCACAGATCGATCGTCGAGGCTCTACCTATTACGACGTCGATGTTCCCGTTTCGATCGATGTCCGCGACTTCGACCCTCGTCGCGTCGGCAATCGTCGGATAGCTCATCGCGGTGCTGATGTCAGTGAAGCTTCCGCCGCCGTCGTTACGCCAGATTCTGAGGTAAGGCGACGCGCCAAGTACCGCGAACATATCCGGCTTTCCGTCGGAGTCGAAGTCACCAATGCCGACGTCGCGGATCGCCTCGACGCTCGACCAGTTCGGATTCAGCGTCAGCGAGCTTGCGCCGTTCCCTGCCCACATCTGCGTGGTTCCGGATGCGACGGCCGGATCGTTGACTTCGAGAACGTCGAGATCGCCGTCCTGGTTGAAGTCCGCGGCTTCGATGACTTTGGTCTTCCAGCTCGCGCTCGAGAAAGTCTGCGGCGCAGTGAATCCGATCGTTCCTCCCGCGGCGGCGTTTCCGTAAATCTGGTTCTGTCCGAGGTTTCCGACGAATACGTCTGGCAGACCGTCGTGGTTGAAGTCGCCCACCGCGACGGAGTAGGAGTCCGCGTTCGAGCTTGCTTCCCACGCGATGGTGAAGATTCCGAGGCCGTTATTTTCGTAGACGCGCGTCGGATTGCTTGAATCGGAAACGACGACGAGATCGAGATCGCCGTCCCGGTCGAAGTCCGCGAATTCCGCGGCTCTCGACGCCTGCGCCAGCGGGACCTGCGCGATTCCGGGGAGTCTGACGGTTCCGGATTCGTTGAAGTCGTCGCCGCCAGCGAAGGGGACGACGTTGTCGAGCACGGTGCTCGGCGATCCGGTTATCGTCGTTACGAAAATCTCGTCGCTGCCGTCGCCGTTAATGTCGAACACCGCGATCGCTTCCGCGCTGGGGCCGGACGCTACGAACACGTTCGTGAAGTCGAAAAGCCCCGCGAAGATGTTGTAGAAGATCACGTTCGCCGCGCCCGCGGGAGCCGCGACGATGTCGAGATCGCCGTCCCGGTCGATGTCGTGCAGGACGAAATCCTTTATCGGCTGGAGGAAGCTGCGCTGTGAAATGTTCCAGGTTCCGGGGCCGTTTGAAAGCACGACGCCGATCTCCTGTCCCTGAGAGTCCGCGTAGACGAGGTCGGGCAGGCCGTCCCCGTTCAGGAGGCCGACCTCGATGCGATCCACCGCGCCGATCGTGACGGAGGTAAACTGCGTGAGTCCGCTCGGGAGATCGTTCCTGATGAATCCGATGTCGCCGTTCGCGCCCGCGGTGACGATGTCTACGTCGCCGTCGAGATCGAAGTCGACTGCCGCGATGTCGAGCAGGTTCGACGCGGTAAGTCCGGTGGAGGCGACGCTGAACGCTCCGGCCCCGTCATTTACAAGAAGCTGGAGGTTCCCGGTGTTATAGACGAGCACGAGGTCCTCGTCTCCGTCCTTGTCGAAGTCCGCGTGATCGATGGCTGTGGACGCGCCGACGCCGAGGCTTTGCCACGTCTGGTTCGGGACGCTTCCGCTCGGTCCGACGGTTCCGAAAATCTGACCCGCTCCCGGTGGCGTGAGTCCGCTGCCGTTATTCAGCCAGAGGCTTTCAGTCGAAGCGATGTCCAGCCAGCCGTTTCTGTCGAAGTCGAATACCGCGAACCCCCGCGACTGGGCGTTCTGGAAAACCTGCAAGTCGTTATTAAATCCCGGAACGATGACCGCTCCGCCCGGATTCTCGATGGTATCGTGGGGATACGCGGTGAGCATTACGCGATCGACGGAGGTTCCGTATCCGCCAAGGACGACGTCGTCGAACCCGTCTTTGTTGAAGTCGCCGTGAGCGACCGCCTGATACGCTTCCGTCAGATTTTGGTCGATGTAAGTCGTGTTCGGCGCGAAGGTTCCCTGAATGTCGAGACCGTCGCCGTCCGCGCCTATGTTCCCGGCGCCGTCCGCGCGATCGATCGCGTCATTGCCCGCGTCGTCGAACAGGGCGCCCGACGCGATAGAGGCGAGAACGTCGATTCCGGACGGGCTGAGCGCGGACAGAAGCGCGCGCCGGAAGTTCCCGAGAATCTGGAAATCCGGATTCGTTCCGAGTGTGATCCAGATGACGTTCGCGTCGGAGACGTCCGGAGCGAATGTCGCGCCCGTCCCGAAGGTGTCTCCGGTGACGGGGAGATTGAAAATGACCGCGGGGTCCGTGATTCCAGTCCCGATGTTCACCGTCTCGCTGAACGTCACGATGAGGAAATCGCCCGCGTCGATCGAAAGCGAGTCGTTTATGTCGAGGAAGTGCGCGGGCTGCGAAATTACCGGCGGAGCCATGTCCGTCTCGCTTACGTCGCCCGGCGCGATGGTGGTCGTGGCGTTGCCCGCGACGTCCTTGATAGCTCCAGTCGCGCCCGAGCTGAACGTGAGTTCCGCGAGCGCGGTGTTCCGGACGGGAAGTCCGGGCACGAACCGGAACTGCGTTCCGGACGTACCAAGCGGGCTTAGCGACGCGCCGGGGAACGAGATTCCGCCGAGGGAGACGGACTGCGCGGTGAGCATCGATGCGGTCACGGGTTCGTCGAAGGTGACGTCCGCCGCGTCGAGGAAGCCGTCGCTGTCGAGATCGTAGAGCATAGCGTCCGTCAGAGTCGGCGGAGTAACGTCGATCTCGAATGTGACGTTGTTCGACGGCCCCGTGGCGACGTTCCCCGCGCGATCGTAAAACTCGAACACGACGTCGTAGACGCCTTCCACGAGAGGATCGACCACGTTAAAGACGTTCGTCTGGAAAATATAATCGAAGTTCGCTAGAAGGTTTCCGGTGTTCGAATCCTTGACGTAGCCGTAGCCGACCTGTCCGTCGATGGATGCGTCGAAAACGGGCTGCGGGTTCATCGTGATTCCGTCGGAATTGCTCGCGCCCGTATCCGAGAAGGCCTTCATCGGACCCACCGTCGGAGGCATGGGAGGAGTCAGATCGATCGCGACCGTGACGTTATCGGTGAGCGAAGCTTCATTGCCGGCAAGGTCCACCGCCTTTGCGACCACGTTCCAGATTCCTTCTGGAAGCGGAGTAGTGGTGGGAAGAGTAAGCAGCCCTCCGCCAAATTGGAATTCGCTCACTTGCATCGGGGGCGCCGTGCCTCCGCCCGGAACCGCGAACAGCGCGACGTAACTTTGCTCCTCGGTGATCGTGACCTCGAAGTCGGGCATGTCGATGTTCGTGACGTTGTCTGCGTTATCTATCCCCGCGTCGTTATAGTCAGCGATACGGAGTCCGACCGCGCCACCTGCGGGGCTTGCGGTGTCGACGACGTACGTGAAGTCGATTCCGTCCGCGCTTTCATTTCCAGCGGCGTCGACGAACTTGAACGTGAGCACGTGCGAGCCGTCCTCGAACACGTAGTCAACGCCGTCGATCGGCATATAGCCTTCGAGAATCTCGAACTGCGGCGGCTGGATTTCTCCGGAGCCGATGCTTCCTCCTCCGCCGCCTGTCAGGATGCCCGCGGCCTGAGTAGTCGAACCCTGACTCGCTGCGAGCCCTGTGGCGCTGACCTCCGCCGTTGCGAGGCTGAGACCTTTCTGGTTGATCGCGTAGACCTCGAAGTAGACGGTTTCGCCTTCCAATGCATCGTCCTGGAAGTAAGGCTCGAAAGTGTAGATGACCTCGACGTCCGTGGAAGCCGCCTGCGCGAACGGAGCCTGACTCGCGCGGATTTTGTAAATGATCGCGTCCGGAACCATCCCGAAGCTGAGGCTGATAGATTCCGGACCTCCCGTCGCTTCGATGGTCTGGGGCGCGGAAGGCGCGTTCAGAAGGAACGTCGGGTTCTGCGGGATCGCCCGGATCGGAGCGCTGTTTGCCTGATGCTCTTCGCCCCACGAGTCCACCGCGGTAGACACAATGACGTAGAAGTACGTCGTACCGTTAACGGCAGTTTCGTCGACGAATGCTTCCTCGTCGGTCTCGCCCACGAGTTCCGCGGCCGCGATCAGTTCTTCGGGGCTGAGCTGTTCGTTACCCGTAGCGGCGCTTCGATAGATTCTGTGGTAGACGTCCTGAATGTCACTTGGAACGCTAACGTCCCAGCTAAGGATAACGAGCGAGTTCCCGGGAGTCGCGACGAGGTTCTGCGGCCCCTGGCTCGCATGTCCCGCGCCGACGAAGACCGGGCGCTGGAACAGCAGGTTTCCGCCTTCGTAGACGTTAACGGTTCCAAAGTCTTCGGAAGGATCGACGAGGAACGTAGGCTGGTTGTCGCTTGTAACTCCGTCGTCCTGGAAGAGTCCGGTATCTTCCGGGCCGGGCAGGATTGCGCCCGACGGCGCCGCGGGAACGCTGACGTCGATCTCGAAATCGATCCATTCCGTGGTGCCGAGGTAGCGTCCGTCCGCGGATTCAACCGATGCGCCGACGCTGTGATAGCCTTCCGCGAGCACGCTCGGAATCGTGAACTCGAAGCTCCCCGTGGATGTCGCGGATGCCTCGCCTACTTCCGCGTCGTCGACGAAGAAGACGAGAAGCACGCCCTCAAAACTCGGCGGCGCCGTCGAACTCGAAGATCCGCTGTTCATCGCTGCAACGCTTCCTGCGAGCTGGCCGCCCACCATAGGCGACTGTACGTTCGTGAGTCGGTCGTTCGGGATGATTCCGGAGTCGTCGATGAGTACTATCCTTCCGAGACCGAGTTTTTCGGAGTACATGAACATCCCCGCGCCCGAAGTTCCCGAGTTCGAGCCGTCGGGATTCACCACCGCGACGAAGGTCGAACCCTCGCTCGTCGCAGGCGGCGTCGTTCCGCGGATTTCCCAGGGACTCGCAACCGTGATCCCCGTGGCGGGTCTTCCGCCGAAGACGACTTTCGCGCCCGCGATAAAATTTTCGCCGTAGACTGTGAAAGGTTCGCCGCCGAGGACGTCGCCTTGCACGGGGTCCATCCCGTAAATTACTGGAGTGCCGACGTACGTGTACGCGCGGGAAAGCACCTTGGTGATTTCGTTCTGCATGACGCTGACGTCCACCTGAGTCCCGGCTTCGAGTCCCGCGGGTACTTCGATGGTGATGCTCCCCGGATCGCGTACGAACACCGTCGCCGCGGGTTGATCGTCCACGAAAACCTGCGCGCCGTTCTGGAATCCGATGCCGCGGATCGTGATCGTGTTTCCGCCGTCGATCGGCCCGCCTTTTGGCGAGATCGAGTTCACCTGGAAGTCCGATCCTTCGACGAAATATGTGAACGCGTCTTCCAGGTAGGCCGCGAGGCCGTCCGACGTCAGCACCACAAGCTCCGCGCTGAAGCTGAGGTCTCGTGGCGGCGTGATCGCGGTGATCGTTCCTTCCGCGAGGTTCACTCCAGTGACTTTCAGCGGCGCTCCGCCTATGAACACCTCGACCTCTTCCGTCAGATGCGTGCAGGCGATAGTTACCGTGGTTCCGCCCTCGCGAGGACCGTAGTTCGGGGTGACGCTTTCGATTTCCGGGAAGTCGAATTCGATCGATGTCGTTCTGAACGAGAACACGTATTCGGTCGCGAGTTCGTCCGAAGGATTGCTGTCGAACCTGTGTCCGTCGAGGTCGCGGAGTTCCGTCGAGAGCGTTACCGTTACCGCGGCGTTCGTCGGGTAATACTCGGCTGGCGTGAAGGTCAGAATGGAGTTCAGTTGGCTGAGGGAAATCGCGCCTGAAATGGACACGCCGCCCGCGCTGACCTTGAAAGAGTCGCTGTTCACCGACGTCGGGTCCAGCGGCTCGGAGAAGATCACGTTGATCTCCGCGTCGTTCGGAACGTTGTCCGCATCGTCGTGGGGATCGCGATCTTCGACCGTCGGAATCCTCGTCGTCAGCCACATCGACCGGGGCCTGGACCGCACGTCGTTCACGACGACGCGCATGAATCCGAACACGTCCTGCGGAACTTGCTCCGGAATCTGGAACTTGATCCTCGTCGGCGTTCGCTGAACGATCGTCGCTTCGAGCGTGTTGTTCTGCTTCCACGGATGGAACAGCTCGACTTTGACGTTGTCCTCCGGCATTCCAAGGTGGTTCCCCGTGAGGGTGAGAGTCGTCCCCGGGTCCGCGCTCTGCCTCGAAATCGACGAGATTGCCGGAGCGGGATTCTTGACGAAAAACGTTTGCGCGATTCCCGCGAAGGTGCACGCGACTAGCAGCCTCGAACCGTCTTCGCTCATCGCAAGTCCGGAGGGACCGCGCGCGGTCGGGATGAAAACCCCCGCGTTCTCCGCGGTGATCGTCCCGAGCGCCGTGCCGGCGTTCTCCGCGGCTTCTTCGAGGTTTACCTTCACTATTCCGTTTGCGTTTCGAAGGGAAATCCACAGCGTCGCGCCGTCGGGCGAAAACACCATGTTGAGCGGCCCGCCTGGCACGGGGAAGGTCTGGATAACGGTGTCGCTTTTGGTTCTGAAAATCGTGACGGAATCCGCAAAGTGATTCGTGACCACGCCGTAGAGTCCGTCGGGCGATATTTCCACTCGCACCGGACCATCTTCCACGGGGATCTCCCCAATGTCCTCGAAGCTAACCGGATCGATCACCGTTACGCTTGCGTCGAAGTAATTCGTGACGTAGGCCTTCTCGCCGTTCTGGGTGATGACGACCCCGTTCGGGCCGAAGCCCGTGTCGACGACCTCGCGCACCTTGCGCTTTTCGATATCTATCGCGCTCACCGTGTCGTCGTCGAAGTTCGTCGCGTACAGCGTCGATCCGTCGGGAGTGATCGCGAGCCTGCAAGGCCTCCGACCCGCGCGGATGTTTCCGACAACCGACATATTCGAAAGATCGATTACCATCACGTTGCTTCCGATGTTGCCTTCGACGCCGAAGTTGGTCGCGTACGCGAATTTGCCCTCGGGACCGTAGATGACGTCCGTCGCGACTCCGAAGAACACGACGCTCCTCCCCGTCGGCTGTCCCGAGTTCAGATCGATCTCGGTGATGGTGTTGCCGCCCTGGTTCGTGACGAGTCCGAGGGGTTTCGAAGGATGGATCGCGACCT
The DNA here is from genome assembly GCA_024653775.1 of Planctomycetota bacterium. Classification (GTDB taxonomy): domain Bacteria; phylum Planctomycetota; class UBA8742; order JACQVU01; family JANLHZ01; genus JANLHZ01. Next base: position 10,086 of record JANLHZ010000092.1, read on the forward strand.
CCGTCGGACCTAGGCCAGTGAAACTCTGGTGGATGAGAGTCGTTTCCGTCGTCAGGATGAAATCGAGAACGCCCGTGGTCTGGCCGCCGGTGGCGATCTCGATTCCCTTCACCGTGCCGCTGACGTCCGGGACTCGCACGAGCAGATCGTGCTGCGTCGCCATCAGCACCGTCGCGGCTTGCCCGCCTATCAGGACGGAGTTCTCGCCCACGACTTCGCTGAATACTCCGCCGCGGATGTGGACCCTGCCTCCGGGCGCGATCACCCGCGGGATGATGTCGGACGCGGTGATTCCCGTCGTGAACGTGAGCGAAAGCGCGGTCCCGATGGAATTTCCGCTGATGTCTTTCACGTCTGCCCCGAGCGCGAGTGTAAACGTCGTCCCGCCTAGCAGGAAGTTGACGCTGTCACCCGACGAGAAATTCGTTTTGAGCGGCACGAACCTGAAAGTCTTTCCGTCGTCGCTGAACCGAACGTTTCCGGTCACGGTGAGCCCGCTCTGGGCGGAGGTGAAGCTGACGCTACTCGCCGTGAAGCTCGCGGGGTCCATCTGCTCCGAGAATTCGACCAAAACTGAATTATTGCCGGAGACTCCCGTGGCTTCCGCGGAAGGCGTCGTCGAAACGATCGTAGGCGGAACCAGGTCCGGCGGCTGCGAGCATGTGAACGTCGTTGCAATGTTGTACGTGGCGATGCTCACCGAGTACGTCTCAGCTTCCGTCAGCGCGCTCGCGGGAGTGAACGTGAACGTGTCCGACTGCCCCGAAGGCGACACGCTTCCCGAAATTGCGTTGCCCGCGCTGTCTTTGACCTTGAAACTCGAAGCGCTGATCCCGGAAACCGACTCGCTGAAGACTACAGTGATCGTCGATCCCGTGGAAACGTCGTTCGACTTATCGGACGGCATTATGCTCTGCAGCGACGCGAGCACGTCGAAGTCCTCGCTGGTTTCGCTCGTGACGTTGCTTACCGTGACTCCGAGTGGACCGTCGAGCGCGCCTTCCGGAATCCTGAGCGAAAGTTCCGTCGGAGACGCTGCTATCACCTGCGCCTCGATTCCGCCGAAGGTGACGAGGTTCTTCATCGGGTCCGGATCGAAATTCTTGCCCGTAATAACGACGGGAGCGCCGATGGCTCCGGAAAGCGAGCCGGAGGTCGTCGCGACGCGCTCGAGCACCGGACCTTCGAACTCGCGCAGCTTGATCGTCTCGCTGCCCTGGACTTTGTCGCTTGTGCGATTCACCGTCGCGGTGAACGTGATGATTCCGTCGCCCAGAGTCGTGGGGGAGACGATCGTCACCGGAAAACTCATTCCGCCCTCCGGGTCGACGCGAACGTCCGTTCCCTGAATCTGCTTCGTAAGCTGCGGACGACCGTTTTCGTAGAACGTTCCAGCGCTCACCGTGAGCGTAACGATCACGCCGAACGCGCAGCCGTCCGTATTCGCAAGCAGTCTGACGAGCGCGGTAGCGCGATCGCCGCGAGTCGCGATCTCGCTCGGCTGGACGATCACCTGAATCGTCTCGATGAAGTCCTCCACCCGCGCTCCGTCCGGAACGCGCTGGTGAGTGTCGTTCGAGCCGTCGCCGTCGAGGTTCCAGTCCGAGAATATTCCCGACTCCTCGACGTCGATCTTTCCGTTTCCGTTGATGTCCACTCGATCCGACGTCCCGCCAAACCTTCCGTCGCTGTTCGCGTCCATGAAGCACATTCCGTCCGCGAAATCGAGGCGGGACACGTTGTCGAGCTTGCCGTCGCCGTTCATGTCGTAGCCGTTGTCGACCGTTAGCCTCGGCTTATCCGTCCGCGCAGTGCCGGTGCTATCGACGCGGAACATTTCGACGATTCCGGTCTTCGCGGTATCGCCGTCCTCCCTCGCTTTCAGGTCGGCGTGAATATGTTCACCTTCGTCCACCGTCGTCGGCGGGAGGTTCAAAGTCGCGCGGACCGCGCCAGTGTCGCGGTCGATGATCTCGACTTTCAGCGGCTCCTTCTGCTGGGTCGTGGTGAGCGAAAGCGTACCTTCGAACTCGCCGTTCGTGACGTTCGTTTCGAAGACGACCATGTTCGTTCTCGTTGCCGTGATTTTGATCTTGAGATTCCCAGTCGGCGTGACTCCAGTTGGCATCGCGTTGAAGCCGCCGTCCGCGCTGGACCGTCCGCCCGCGACGTTCGCTTTGCTCTCGATGACCCGCGAATACTGCACGAGCTTGTGCTCCTGGCGCAGTGTTTGCGACGAGAACAGGGATTCAAGTGTGCCGGAAAGGGTCGCGGTTTTTGCTGGTTCCGAAGGCGCGGTGACGATGACCTGCGTGCCGCTCACAGCCTCTTCCGACGGCGGGACTCCGTCGCAGGCGACCAGCGCAAAGACAAAGAGAACGAAAGGCGCAACCGACGAAACTCGGAGACGATTATTTGATGCGAGCATGGTGACGTCCTGATACTTCAACATTTGCAAAAATTGCCTACGATGATTCTACACAATAAGTCTCTCTTCGAAAACCGGTGCAGCCTGTGATTATAGACACTTGGCTTGCAGGATTCGAATTTCGGAAATCATTATCCAGGCAATCCTCGCCGGTGTCAGTCGAATTCTGTAGCGGACGCTGAAGCTCAAGATATTTCAAACTCGAACGACGAATTTTCTCTTCCAATTCCCAATTGGTAATTGGTAATTCGTAATTCGTAATTGGTTCTACAGTTATCTACTGATTTGCCCGACATAGACCTTGGCCTGCCAGCCATTTACTCCTTCTGAACCTCGCATTTCCAGCGCCTTCATAATTCGAAAATCGCAAGTCGCCCCGTTTCAGAACTCCAAAAGCTCGTTTAACAAAAAGCATGCATCTCGGAAGTTTCGAACTTCGGAGATGTCTGGCAGCGCCGGCCATAAGTCTTAGTGATACAGGGAGTTACGGGAGTCATACAGAAATTTGACTTGCATTCATATAGAACATGCGTTACATTTATCTATACTTAACAGTTGGCAGAATGAAAAGTGGAGATGATTATGAACTCTAGTTGTAAACTGTCTAAATCGACCATCGTTTTTGCCTCCCTTTTATTCTTCCTCTTATTTACAACTTCAGTTTTTGCAAGATCATCCGCCGCCATATCTCTTGAAACTGCGATCGCAATAACGGAAATAACGCCCGCCGCCGGGGAACAGCTCGAAAGCTACCGCGCCTACTACGATTACGACAAGGGTCAGCCGCTCAATTTCGAGGTCTATGAAGAAGACCTCCGCGGCAATATGCTGATCAGGAAGTTCCGCTTCGACTCGAGGGACAGCGAGCGCGTTCCGGGCTGGCTGATACTTCCGGACGAAGGCAAGGGCGGCCCGTGGCCTCTCATCGTGTCGCTTCACCCGTACGGCGGGAACAAGTCTAACGTCGATCTGCTGAGCCGGTTCTTTCCGGGTTACGCCTTCGTGGCGCTCGATGCGCAGTACCACGGCGATCGCAAGGTCGATGGCGTAGATATTTATTCCGAAAACTTCACAAGATCCCGCGCTGCGGTGGTGCAGACCATAGTGGATTATAGACGGGCGCTCGATTATCTTGAAACTCTCGATTGCATCGACTCGAGCCGAACCGGGCTTATAGGGATAAGCATGGGAAGCATAATGGGATCGATTCTCGCGGGGGTCGACGATCGAATCGACGCGAGTGTGCTCATCATCGGCGGGGGTAACTGGGCGCTTCTCGGAGCGCTTACCGAAATCGGCCCAGGCGTAGCGATGCGGGAACGTATCGGCTTCGACGAGGTCATCGCTGAGACCTGCAATCGCGAACTCGCGCCCTGCGATCCGATGCACTGGGTCGGTCAGATCAGTCCGCGGCCAGTGCAGTTCTGGAACGGCAAGTTCGACAATATCGTTCCGGTGCCTTGCTCCGAGCAGTACATTAAAGCTGCCGGAGAGCCGAAACAGAGCTTTTGGCAGCCGATCGGGCATTTCTTCCTCCCGAATACGATTGTGGGGGGGAAGCGGTTTCTGGATCATTATTTGAAAAGCGATATAGATCTGCTTTCGCCGACTCTTCCAGAAGTCGAACTCCCGGCGTGGCAGAGGTTCCTCGCGGAGCCACCAGCGTTCGCAGACATCCTGCGCGGCATTACGAGAAGAGACGATCACGCTCATCAGCCAGCGAACTAAGGCTTCGCAACAAAAAGCTATCGTTTCCGCATCACGTCTTCACGCCATCTTCACTCCGCGTTCGGTCGCGCCCTGGCATCGATATAGTTGCTCGACTATGGCTGCGAATGCGTGTTGGCTTCGTTGCTCGTCGTCTTCGGCTTGCTCCATCGCGCAATGCGAACCTGACGCAGATCTGATCGCAGCTTCGACACTTTATTTTGTTCCGAGGCCTAAGACCCATTGGTCCGGACCATAAACCGTTGAATCCGCAAGTTGCGATGGCTATTTTTTCTCGCGTCAGATTTCGCGAAGTAGGCAGGAGTTCGGAGTTTGAAAGAGCCATCTGGCGAGGCGTTATTCAATCAAAAGTATAGTTATATTTAAGTTATATATACAATTAATAATGAACTGCATGTATAATATACATTAAATCAAAAATAATGATATATTATTATGTGGAAGATACTGAATTCACACTGATAAAATATATTACTTTGCTTTCGACACGAATTCAAGCGAATTCCAGACAGGGAAATTGAATTCGTTTTCGCAACTACGAAGTAACTATCACAGTTGCAGATCTTGTCGCGTCTCCAACTTCTTCAATGCACCTGCGCTTTCAGAGGTTCGAAAACGTGCGCGTCGATGCGATGAAGCACCGTGAACTTTTCCGGCGCGATGGATTCGAGCAGCCTTGCGTGTTCTTCGTCGAAGCGCTCCGCTTCGTCCGTCGTCATCGAAGCGCCGACTCCCCGGCAGGCGCGGATCCTGCCCCTCCACGACTCTCGTGTGAACGGAATCTCCTCGTCGAAGATGAACATCGCCCGCAGCCTGAAACTTCCCAGCGCCCAATGCGGCATCGATGGAATCTCCCCTGTAAACCCCGCGCTCGACCATGACGGGTTGTGTTTCAGGACCAGTTCCTCCGTTTTTCGTGCGATTTCGGAAACTCCTGGGAGCCACGAAAAGTGGCTCGTCGCGAGAACGCCTTGCGGGCGAAGCCAGTCGCAGATTTTCGGGATCAGCGCGCTCTTGTCGAAATACAGGAAACACTGGTTCGCCGTGATAAGATCGAACGCGGCCCGCGGAAATTCGGCGTCCTCCGCGCGAACGGTCCTGAAGTCGATTTCGAGGCCATCCGAAATCGCAAGCCTTCGCGCCTCCGTGATCTGATTCGCGCTCTCGTCGACGCCGAAACAGACAAGCCCGCGTTTCGCCCAGTTTCGCGCGATGATTCCCGTTCCAGTGCCGAGATCGAGAAGAGTGTCGCCAATCTTACCGAATCCGAGCGCCTGGAGTCTGTCGTAGAGTCCTTCCGGCGGCCCCGGCCGGTGAGTTGCGTAGTCTTTCGAAGTTCTGCCCCAGTCGTGAGGTCTTCCGTTATCCTGGACGCTCAGTCCGTACATATCGCACGCGCGCCTTTTCTGCCAGAATTCATCGAATTCTAAGGAAGTTCCGCGTTTTCCGGAAGGCCCGGAATCTCTCTGTTCAGCCGGTTCGAAGGCGAGCGATCCCGCCTTTCGAGGTCACGCTCGAGATCCTCGGAAATCTCTTCCGTCGCCATCTCGTATTCCGAAAGCTCCACCTCCGGCGCCGGCGGAGGAGACGAGAACACGACCGCGACTCCACGGACGTCGTACCGCTGCTGGAACTCCAGTGTGCGGGCGTACAGAAGCTCAGTGAAGATGGTTCCCTCCCGCTTTACGACGTAAGGATACGGGTTGTAGTCCACGATGAAATGCGCGCCGATCATCGCCGCGATTTCCCGAAGGTCGTCCTCGTCGTTCGCCTTGACGACCGCGATCCAGGTCGCGACGACCTCGGGGTTCGCCTTCTGATAATTGGTCCATTCGAGCGCGGTTAGCACCTGAATGTTCTCGACGGGCTGTTCCGGATACTCTTCGAGCGAATACCAGTGCAGAACCTCGCCAGAGAAGCAGCCTGTGAGCGCGAAAGACAGAAACAGGAATATCGGTGTCAGAGCTTTCATACCTTAAGGATATTCGATTTTTAGACGAATCTGAAATCCGAAATCTAAAATCTGAAATCTGAAATAATGTTGGCGCCCTAACGGCCGCGGGGCTGAAATCGAATCACTGCTGGCTGCGGCTGTTCCTGAACCGGAACTGCTTTGTGATCACGCGGTTGTTGCGAATTATTTCGACCACCCAGTCCTGCGTTCCCGAGTCCGAAAGCTGCCTTACGATGTCCCGCGCGTGGGCCATGCTGCTGACAGGCCTGCCGTTTATGCTTTTGATGACGTCCCTGCTGCGGAACCCGTACTCCCGCGCGGGGCTTTCTTCCGGGATATCCTCCGCGACGATACCCTCCGCCTGGCGGGTGGTCGGGTTGATGTAGGTGTCGAACTGAATCTCGCTTAGGTACTTGTCCTGGTTCGAGTTTATATCTTCGAAATCGTCGAGACCGATAAGCCACGAGGAACCGTCGTCATTCAGCTTGACGGTTTCCCGTCCGCCCCAGTCCGCTGGAATCCAGTCTTCCGCGGGCGGCAGATTCGAATTTCGCTGAGATGGCGCCTGCACCGTCGTCTGGGACGCCGCGGGCGTCGGCGAGGTGAACTGCTGAACTTCTCTTTTCGTCTCGAAACTCTGTTCGCTGTCAGGAGCAGGGAACTTGATTTCGATTATGACCTGATCGACAAGAATCTGAGTCACGAGACCTATGTTTGGATGGTTCTCGCCGCGGGCTTCGTTCGGGATCCAGACGTAGTCGCCCGGGCCGACGACCCGGGGCGTCCACTGCTGGACTACTCTTGGCGGGTTGTCGCGATCCTTCCACGGTACGATCTGGAGCCAGGCAAGGCTGTCGGTTGGATTGCTGCAAAGCATTACGTTCTTCACGTTTACGTGGGAGTTGATGAATTCCTGCGCCTTCTTCGCCCAGTCTTCCTCCGTGGGAGGCGCTGGAGCCACAGGCTCTGTGGTTGTCACTTGCGCGGGAGGTGGCGGAGGCGGAATCGGATCCATCCGAGCCTGCCAGCATGCGACGTAGTCGTCGAAGTTGTGGTAATCCGGCGGACTCACGACGAACGTCTCTTTAGGCACGATGTTCTTGACATCGAAGGCAGGCTTTTCATCTTCCGCTCTCGCGAACTTGAACACGCCGATGTAAACGACTATCAGCGTGCAGACGATTATCAGAGTTCGTAGGATTGATTTCATTTAACCATTCAAGCAAAGCCTGCCACGGACTTATTCTTAAACGACCGGGCCAAAGAAAAGTTTAACCCGGATAATATCGGCTCTACAAGCGTTTGCGCGGATTCCGTTCGCCGGGCGCGGTTTGCATGGTGTCAGTTCGGTGATCCACGTTAGATCGGAACGTCCCCGGCACTTTCGTAGCCGTCCGAGAACTAATTCAACGCAAAAAGGTAACTTCCGGAGAAGTAGGTAAGTGCCGGGGACGTGTTTCACCAAACCAACACTTTGCATGTTTCGAATTGTGAGGTATTCTTGTCATTATAACCCGGTATCTCGTTTCGCTCCTCATCGAAAGGAAATCTATGCTGAGAAGGAACCTCTTCCTCATCCTGTGCGGTTTCGCCCTGCTTGCAACGATTTTCAGCATTTCCGCGTGCCGGGCCGGCAAACCCGCGGGCGACCCCGCACTCGGCGCGGAGGACGCGAACGCGTCGGAGGAAACTCTTGCTGGCAGCGCCGCGGCGGACCGCTCAAGGAACCTTCGCTTCGCGTCCGACGACGAAGCCGCGGACTACCTGCCGTACCCGGAAAGCTACGGCTATTGGAGCCGGATAAACCTGAACCGTGCGCCGAGGAGCGAGTCTTCTTACAAAACGGTATGGACGGGTTCCAAGGCGTTTTTCTGGGGCGTGAGCGGGCTTTCCGGCATCCACGACGCGGCGATCTACGATCCCGCTAGGAACTCGTGGTCGCAGATCAACTACGAAGGCTCGCCGATGGGCATTCCGGGGCAGACCGTCGTCTGGACGGACAAGGAAGTTCTGGTCTGGGGCGGAAACGCGCCGGAGGGCAGTGTTCGCGGCGCACTTTACGATCTTGATTCCAATACCTGGAAACCGATTTCGGAAAACGGAGCGCCGTCGCCAAGAGAACATTTTGTCGGAGTCTGGTCCGGATCGGAGCTTATCGTCTGGTCAGGTGCGAAACGCAACACTGGTGTTCGCGAGCACTCATACTGGCCAGATTGGGAAATGCTCTATGACGGCGCGATGTATAATCCGTCCACAGACATGTGGCGTCCGATAAGCCCACAGCCAGATGGCATCGAACGCCGCGGATTCGGAATCCGTCTCGGTTCGAAAATGATGCTACTTCCAAGATACAGTCAGACTTTGCCGCCGGAGCAGGCGAAGGCGCAGGCGCGGGAAGTCGGATTGCTCTTCGATCCTGAAAGCAATTCCTGGGACCGGGTGAGTCTGAAGGGGATCGATGAAAGAGACTATAACATCATTGTCGCGGGCGAAACTTGGATCGCGTTTGACACCGGGTGTGCCGTGTACGGAGCCGCGTACGATGCAGAGACGGATTCGTGGCGGAAAATCAATCCTATTGGCGCGCCATCATACATGCAGCAACCGCTGGTCTCGCTCTGCTCCGGAAAGGTCGTGGTGTGGGGATACCCTCAGGATCCACTGGATTCGACAATTCAGTTTTCATGGGGAAGCATCTACGACCCGACAAACGACCGTTGGATGGCTTTGAACAATTCGAACTCGCCGGACGTGACGTATCGTACGGTGGGGCTTCCCATGGGCGACAAAGTTCTGGTGCTTGGCAGCACTGAGAACGGTGAGCCTTCCGGCGGCATCTTCATCTTAAGTCCGGAGAACTTAGCGAAAGCGTCCCACAGCTTCCGGATTCGTGGCGACACAATCGACTGGCGGAACGTCGATGTTCCGCTCGCGGGGGAGCCGACGGGGATTGCGAGCGCGTATTTCGAAGACGATACGCTGTATCCGGGATCTGAGGTGGAGCTTACCATAGTCGTAAAAAACGAAGGCGACGACGACCTCTACAGACTCGCCGCAAAACCGCTCGTGGACGAGCACTCCGAATTCGGCCGGATCCTGCCAGAGACGATTTTCATCGGATTCGTCAAAGCGGGTGAAACCGTAACGCGCCGGGTTGCGGTGAAGTCTCCGCGAAGAGTCTATTTGAACAGGCTTGACATCGTCCTCAGCTTCGAGGAAGCCCGCGGCCATCCGCCAATGGACGTCAAGGTCGAAAACAGGTAGAAACGCCGCTACGTCTCTTACGCCAGCGCCCGTTCGGGTGCGTCACAGCAGTTCCTTCCTTGAAAACACTCCAGCGCCGATCGCGAAGAAAATCGCAGATACGAGGACATAGTACCCGCACTCGGTCCCGAAGCTGCGGAGGTCGATCGTGTAGCCGAGGGAAAAGGTTCGCGTCACGAGATCGCTGTCGAGGTCCGGAGTCATCGCGAGGAACGCCTGGATGAAACCCTTCGTGGTGTTGGCCCAGCGTTCGATGACGCCGTGGTGGGTGTCGATGGTCTGCCCGAGGTAATTCGTCCCCGTGGACTCCCCGGACTCCCAGATTTTCGGGCCGCCGTCTTTGTGCATCTCGACCATGTTCACGAAGAAATCCTTCGCAAGAGTCACGATGAAACTGAATCCGCCGACGAGGAGCGTAACGAAAGGACTCGCGATCGTGCTGAACATAATCACGATCGAAAGCAGCGCGATCGACTTGAGCGCGATCAGCACGCTAGACTCGAGTATCGTCATCGCCTGGCTGCGTTTCGCTCCGACCAGCCGGACGTCGTCTTCGCCGCAGCCGATGAAGGCGTGGTTCGCCAGCGGCTCGATCCTGATCCAGAACGCTCCGGAGATTTCATTGTCCAGCCTGAGTCTGAAATCCGCGGCCTGGCGATCCCGAATCCTGATTTCGGTTTTCGAAAGCGTTTTTTCCCGCTTTTCGCCCAGCACAGTGATTTTCACCGGAAGGTTTCCAAAAAGACCGACCTTGGTATTCATCGCGAGCGCGAACTCGAACTGTACCGCCAGTTCGCCCTGGATCGTCTTTCCTGTATCGAATCTGTATTCTGCCCGCTGATCGTTCTCGAGAATGATGTACTCGAGCGTCCGCCCCTTGCGTTCCCGGTTGTAGCTCGATCCGTTTGGAAACTCGACTTCCGTCGCGAGAGTTCTTTCCGCGAGCCTCGTCTCGTCCATTCCGAACATTCCCGCGGTGAAGATTCCAAGTATCGCAAGGCAGGTGACGCTCGTCACGAAAAGCAACGTGGCGATGCCGAGGAACTTCCCGAGCATGTACGAGCTTCGGCGCACGGGTTTTGAAAGCAGCACCGACACTTTGCGGTACTCGACGTCCGAATGGAGCGCAAAGCTCCCGATAAACACGCTCTGCAGGCATACGATCAGAAGCGCGAGGCTCGTCCCCATCCAGATAAGCGCGGTTGGCGAACTTTGGAACCCGATCGTCACTACGTCGATCGACGCGAACAGCAGTAGGAAATAGAGCACGAATACGAAGGAGTATCTGAAGGTCAGATATTCCTTCAGCGTTACGAGAGCTATGTTGTAGACGATGGCGATCTGATTCATACGCGGTTCCGCTGGCTTTTCTCATCGCCCCACGCGCGTTAGCGCGTCAACGTTATCGATTTCTCCGAGAAAGATACCACAGAGGCGAGGAATTGCAATTCCGTCATGATGTGAAGACTTTCCGAAGGGGCCCATTAATAACGTTACAAGCTGGAATTATCACCGCGCCGGTATATACTCGAATTATACTTCACCTTGCCGTGAGATGCAGATGCCCGAGGAATCATCCATACGTGTACTTGTCGTCGACGACGACCGAAGCATTAGGAATCTCCTTCGAGTGCTGCTGTCGAAAGAGGGCTACGACGTGGTCGTCGCCGCGGACGGTCAGGAAGGATTCCGGATGGCGACCCGCGAGGAGTTCGACCTCATAATCATGGACCTCGCGATGGAGAATTGGGACGGCCAGACCGCGATCAACTCGCTTTCAATGGTCCGTCCGGAAACGAAGATCGTCTGCTTCTCAGGCTATCTCAACGACGACCTGAAGGAGCAGCTCCAGAGCCTTCCAAACGTTTTCGGCTGCATCGACAAGCCCGTCGGCCTCGATCAGCTCACGGGACTTATATCCAGCATACTGTCATCTTCGGATAGTGCCGGGGAATCGTGAAACCGTCGCGGATACTAATTCGTCTTCCAAACTGGATCGGGGACATCGTCATGTCCACCGGATTCATAAGGGAATGCGCGCTCGCGTTCCCGGAGGCGGAGGTTCACCTGCTCGGCTCGAACGCGGCGAAGACTCTGCTCGCGGGTCTCCCTGGCGCGCGGAACTTTATCGAGGGCGAGTGGCGTCGCGGAAGCCGCAACCTCAGAACTTTCCGCGAGACAGTCGCGAAGATCAGGTCGATGAATTTCGACGCCGCGTTCCTGCTGACGAATTCGTTCTCCACCGCGCTCACGATTTTCTCCGCGGGTGTGAAGGAGCGCGTCGGCTACCAGAGGGACCTTAGATCCTTCATGCTCACCCGCTCGATGAAACGCCCGACTGACGAATTCCGAAAGTTCCGGCCGACGTTCATGGGCGACTTCTACCTCGCTCTGCTCGAACTTCTCGGCGTGCCCCGGACGGATTCGCGGATGGAACTCGCCATCACCGAGGATGAGGACCTGAGATTCCGCGCGCTTCTCGGTTCAAGGGGGATAACGGACGAGGACAGAATAGTAACCCTCAATCCGGGCGCCTCCTTCGGGAGGAGCAAGATGTGGTCCGAGGAAGGATTTGCGAAGGTCGCGGACTTCGCGCGGTCCGAACTCGGAGCGAAGATCGTCCTGCTTTTCGGGCCGGGGGAGGACGCGCTCGCGAAGTCGATCGAGTCGAAGATGTTCGCTAAGCCGGACGTCGGAAGCGAGACGTTCGTTCCGCTCGATCTTCTGAAGCCGCTTTTGAAGCGCACGAATCTTCTCGTCACGACGGATACGGGTCCGAGGCACGTTGCTGCGGTGTTCGGGACGAGGACGATAACGCTCCTCGGGCCGACGGATTCCCGCTATACCGAAAACCCACAGGAGAAAAATACCATCGTCCGGAGCGATCATCCCTGCATGCCCTGTCACTACAAACTTTGCCCGATAGATCATCGATGTATGACGAGCATCGGCGCGGATGACGTTATTGAAGAGTTAAGAGTTAAGAGTTAAGAGTTAAGAATTAAGAATTAAGAATTAAGAATTAAAAATTTCGGGTTTAGAATCTGACGCGCCCCGATAGTCCGTGGCAGGCCGTCGTTCTTCCAATATTGCGCAAACTTCCTGGTTTGCGCAAAACCGACGGCGTGGAAAACCAACGACGTCTGTTCTTTCAACTCTTAATTCTTAACTCTTAACTCTTAACTCTTTATTGATGGTAAACCGGATTCTTGTTGTAGACGACGATAGACCTCACGCGGAGACCGTGAAGGACTCGCTTGCTTCCGACGTGCGCGAAGTGGATACCGCGTTCAGCTATCCATCGGCCCTCGAAGCACTGAAGAAGAACCCATACGACCTCGTTATCACCGACCTCGTCCTTCACGACAAGGAAGGCGACGGGATGGACCTCCTCGTCTTCATCCGAAGCATGTATCCGGAGGTCGAGGTCATAATCATCACGGGCAAAGGTTCCACCGAGAAAGCCGTCGAGGCCATGGAGAAGGGCGCGGCAAGCTATCTTTCGAAACCTCTCGACGTCGCGGAACTGCGGGTCAAATGTTCCCGCGCGCTCGAGAAGCGCGGCCTCGTGAAGCTCACGGACGAACTCAGGAAGCGCGTTGACGATCGATACGGTCTATCGAGCATTATTGGCGACAGCCTCGCGATGAAACGCGTCGCGGGCGCTATAAGACAGGTCGCGGACACCGACGCGACGGTCCTTATAACCGGGGAAAACGGCACGGGCAAGGAGATGGTCGCCGCGGCGCTGCACCAGCTTTCGCGCAGGAAGAACAAACGCTTCATCCCGATCAATTGCGCCGCGATCAGCGAAAACCTTCTCGAAAGCGAACTCTTCGGCTACGAGCAGGGCGCATTCACCGACGCGCGTTCGTCGCGCGAGGGCAAGTTCGAATACGCGAGCGAGGGCACGCTCTTCCTCGACGAGATAGGCGACATGTCCCTCGCGCTCCAGCCGAAGCTGCTGCGCGTCCTCGAGGACGGGATGGTCACCCGCCTCGGCGGCAACGCTCCGAAGAAGGTCGATGTGCGCGTCATCGCCGCGACGAATCAGGATCTGCAGGCGAAGATGGCGTCGAACCGTTTCCGGCAGGACCTTTTTTTCCGGCTTTCGGTGATCGTTATCCAGCTTCCTCCGCTTCGGGAAAGAAGGGACGACGTCCCGCTTCTGTGTAGGCATTTTCTTCAGACTTACGCCAAGGAGTACCAGCGCAAGGCTCCCGAGATAACGATTCCCGCGATGAACAAGCTGGTCGCGTACGACTGGCCGGGGAACGTGCGCGAACTACGAAATGTAATCCAGAACCTGACGATCATGTCGAACTCGCAGGTCATCGACGTTCCGGAACTTCCGCCCCAGATCGGCGGAATCGAGGGCGTCGTCGCCTTCGCTTCCGGACCCACAGGAATCGAAGGCCTCGTCGGCTGGAAGCTCGACGATCTCGAACGAAAGCTGATCGCCGCGACGCTCGAAAGCACGGACCACAACCGCGAGAAAGCCGCGGAAATGCTCGGCATTTCCGAGCGCACGCTTTACCGCAAGATCAACTCTTACGGTCTGCTCCGCAAACGCAAGTCGGGGGATAGGGGCGAGGGGACAGGGAGTAGGGAGTAGGGAGTAGGGAGTAGGGAGTAGGGAGTAGGGAGTAGGGAGTAGGGAGTAGGGAGCGCCGCGTGCGTCCTGTAACGATGTACCGGAGCAAATAGATTCTCTGGAAATACGCCCGTACTTGACCGATAATCGCTCATCCGCACAAACTTTTCCACGAGGTCGAAATGAAATCCCTGAAATTCGTCGCGTCATTCATAGTTGTGATTTTTGCCGCGGCCGCGTGCAGGCCGATCGAGAATAAGCCCGATCCGACTCCCGCCGAAGACGAAGCGCTCGTCGACATGACCTCCGCTCGACCTCTGCACGATTGGGATTACCCTTCCTACTTCCGCGGCGCGATCGTTCCGATGATGACTCCGTACTCCGAGGACGCGAGCGAGATCGACATCCCGTGTCTGGAAAAGTTCACGGACTGGCTTTGCGAAAGCAACCTCAGCGCGCTTTTCTGTGTCAGCGGAATGGGGCAGTGGAATAAGCTTACGTTCGATGAAAAGAAGATCGTCATCGAGACAGTCGTGAAAGCCGCGGATGGTCGCAAGGCGGTGATCGCGGGGATCACGAGTATCCTCGAAGTGCCCGCGGACGCTTCACACGAGGAGTTGCTCGAAAATCTCGACGCCAACGCGGAAGAGACCATCCAGCTCGGGAAGTTCGCCAGGGAGGTCGGCGCGGACGCGGTCGCGGTCGCGATTCCCGCGGTCGTCGAAACCATCATCCGCGGCGACCCGAGTCCTTATGACAGCGCGGAGGCGCAGGATGTTCTGTACAGGTATTATTCGAAGGTCGACCAAGGTCTCGATATTCCAATCGCCGTTTACGACCGGCTGGGCATCTTCCACGAAGATACGATGCGGAAACTTCTCGATCGCGACGGCACGAACGTTGAAGCGATGAAATACCGCACCGGAGATATGACGCGGATGCTTTTGATGTGCGAAGTCGCTGGGAGTCGCGCGGCGATTCTGACGGGAATCGAGTTCGATACGCTCCCGACGCTTGCGGTGGGCGGAGTCGGCGTCATCGGCGGCGGGCCGAACTGTTTCCCGAACCTCTGCGCGCTCGTCGTGAGCGCGTTCGAAAAAGGCGACCTCGAACTCGCGCGGAAGGCGCAGCTTCTGAATATCGAAGCCGAACGCAAGACGGGCGCCCTGGGCGGAAGCATCGGAAGGAAGATGATGCTTCGCGAATTGTGCGGCATTCCGTTCAACGCCTCGAACCGCGGCGACACTCCGCGGGAGGTCGATCCCGCGACTATAGACGAACTCTACTCGTGGTATCGCACCCTCGGCGTGAACGAGAACCACGAGATCACGCACGAAGATATTGTTGGTTGATTTTCCCTCTCCAGGAGGGAGGCTGTCGAAAAAGGACCGGAAACTACAAGTGCCGGGGACTTTCTCGCTCTAAAGTTGCGCGAGAAGTCAATTCCAGGCTTCTCAATGTCAGAGGATTGAAGTCCCCGGCACTTTTTCGACAACCTCGGACCACGGTCTACTAAGAAACTATCTCAAGCAAGCGACATCGATAATTCGGAGCCGTCAAACGAGACGTTTGACGGCTTTTGCGGACGAGGACGTCCGCGGTCCCAGGTGC
>JANLHZ010000054.1 GCA_024653775.1 Planctomycetota bacterium
TATTTTTTTGCTCGGACGAGGACATGCGCACTTCCCAGGTTTGTAGTGTGCCCGTGAGGGCATATAAACGCCTGACGGCGCCACTACGAACTTCACCGCTTGACGGCGCCACTACGAACTCGAAGTGCCCGGCACATGAAGATTACTCGTGAGTGGCGGTGAAGGCAGACTAGAACGGCCGGAGAACCAGCAGGCTGTACGCGCCGCTTGTGGTGTTTCCAGTTACGTTGTTGTACGGCGGATTCTCCTCGAGTCCGATAACGGGCAGGTTCGCAGGAGTCTGGCCGACGATGCTGATGATGTTCGTCGGGTGCTCCATGAAATTGTAGCTCAGCGACGAACTCGAGCCTGCGTTACAGGCACTGCCTCCAGAAGAACGCTGCCAGGAGACGACCAGAAAATAGTGGAGTCCTGAATCGACAAGCATATCGACGACCTGAGGATTGACGTTGCAGGTAAGCTGGGTGCGCATCCTTCTCCCGTATGGATCGTACATTATTATGTCGAGATCGGTCGCTCCGCCGCCGCCGGTGGTGGAGGTGGGCGTCGTCAGTTCGATGCGGATTCTTCCCGCCTTCGGAATGTCGACGGCGTACAGCGTCGACGACGAGCGCCAGAGCATTCTCGTTGCGGGTCCGGTGCTCGGGAACGCCGTAGTCGGAGGCGCGAACGGATCGTTCGCGGAGTTCGCCTCGGTGGAGATGAATCCGCCGGTGGAGTTCGGGTCCGGATCGCGAAGGTTGTTTCCCTTCACGGGGCTCGTCGACGCGCCGAACAGAGTCGTAACCTGCGGGAAGGTGTCGAATTCTCCGGTGCCGGGGTTTCCGATGTCGCCTATCAGGGCCGGGTCGGTCACTGGTTTGTAGAAAATCGCGAGTGGGTTCATCACGCTGTCGAGCGCGGTGGTGTTACCAGAGGTCGCGTAACCCATCTTGAACCAGCCGTCGATGAAATCGCCGAGATAGACCCATTTCTGCTGGGGCAGATAGTTCGAGACAACGTCCCATATCGGCGCGAACCCGACGGAGCTGACGGCGTCTGAGTCTGTATCCAGCGCGGGAGCGTCCGAAAGGTCGAAGAGCAGTCCGGCTACCGCGACCTGGCTTCCGAACCCGGTCCCGGAGGCGCGGATAATGTCGGAGATGGTCGGGGTGTTGGTGTAACCGCCGCCTGCGTTCGCGGGATCGACGGACGGAATCGTCTGGGTTACGCCCGTCGCGAAGCGCGGGTAGCCACGGCTGTTCGTAGTCGCGGAAACGGTGGTTTTGTTGTCGTAGAGATAGAGCCTCGACCTGGAAGAATCGAGCGTTATAGTCTTCGCGGGGGTCACGCCTCCGTCGGGAGAATCGGGGAAATCGAGCGGATAGCGCGCGAGCATTTTCTGGATCGGTACCGCGTCGACGTTAGCCCTCTCGAGGTTGTAGTAGCGGGAGGTCGGATTTCCCTGGGTGCAGGGATTCGCGATCGCGCCCGTGTCGACCCATGTGGCGCGGTTTAGAACCGAGCACGCGAAATAGTTGCAGAATCCCTCGCTCCACGCGGTCGGAAGATAAAGCTGCTCGTTCGTGTCGAAGTCGGGCTTCGATTCCGGAGTCGGGGAATCGTCGCGCGAATAGAGATGAAGGAAATACTTCGCGAGGCAGTGCAGGATGACGTGGTCGTCGTACTGATCCGGGTCGCGGCTGTTGTCGCCGCTTATGTAGATCACACCGGCGATGCGTTCGATGTCGAGCCGGTCGTTTTCGATCACGGGGCCGTTCGAGAGCGTAAACGTGGAATTGCCGTTGTACGATAGCTGCGCATCGAGGTTTGAAATCGGCCTCGTAAGCTGAGTTTCCATCTGGGTCTTGTCTATGATGATTCCCGCGTAGTAAGAGACGGTCGCAGGAGTGCTGGAGCCGTCGAACCAAACGGTCTTCACGCGGGGCGGATCGAGCAAAGTCTGGTTATGGAACCATTCCATCCCTTTGATCAGCGTGTCGAAAATATTGAACGCGGGCGCGCTTCTGCGGAGTTCCGTCAGTTCCTGCGCGGGTGAAGTCGGCGGCGGGCTGACGCAGTTCACCGGATTTATAGGCGCGTGGAGCAACAGCCCCGATCTCGGCTCCACGAGAACGTCGCTTTCGATGAGGAAGGGCTTGTACGAGTTCTTCGGATTGTTGACCTCGACGCGGGTTGGAGCGTGCAGGCTCATCGAGTACACGCGGATTCTGAACGGCTCGCCGTTGTTATCGAGTTCGAGATCGAATTCGCCGACAGCGTTGGTCTGGTGGTTCTTCTCGGATATGATATCGCCGCTGTTGTTGTTTATAGCGACGACGTGGGCGTACCGGACGGCTGTCAGATCCGTCGCGGTGATTCCCTGCGAAAGATCGGGCTGTCGGAAGCCCAGCAAATCCGTCGGCAGGATGCGTTTGTCGTAAAGCACCTGCCCGCTGACGCGGATTTTAGGAAACTTCTCTCTGCCGTCCGTCCCGGTACCGCAGCTTACGATAACCATGCTTCCGACGAAAAAAGCGAAGATGAGAAATGCTGGTGAAACCGAAAGACGCATGAATTCACCTCAATGATCCATTCAATTTAAGCCGCGGGGAGTTGCGCTGCACATGAAAGACGGATAGCGGGGAGTTATAACCTGGCATAAGGGGGTGTCTGAATCGCAAGTCTATCATTTTATCGAGTACATTCCAATAACTTTTTGAACCTGAGTGCTTTGTTATTAATGCAAATTCAGTGCCAATCGCCTCCTTCGGAAACTCAGGGATCGATCCGCGGAATACAACGGCAAATGCCTCACAATTGGTAACTGTTCGCGGGGTAGATCCACTTATTATTTAGCGCCTCCTTACCACAATTGACCTCCGGTCCAGGATGTCGCAACGGGCATTCTTGATTTGCGCTCAAGAATGTGGCAATCTCGTTACCAGCGAAGAATCGAGGCGAGCGCTATGCCAAAAGAAGGACCATTAGGGGAACGGACTGAATCCGCAACCCCGAAAAGGCGGAACGAAACCCGTTCGGAGGGGAACGTCTGCACGTCCCGCGACCTTTCGCAGTCGGTGGTTCTCGTGGTGATGTTCATCTTCTTCGACGTTTACAATTCCCTCGTTTTCCAGGATTTCAAGTTCGGGATGGAGGAGGCTTTCCTCAAACTCCCCTACCTCCACTTCACGCAGGAAAACGTCGTCACATACGGCCAGGAACTCGGCTCGCAGCTTTTTCTTTTCATGCTGCCGATCTGGCTGGTAATCCTTTTCGTCAGCGTCACGGTGATTATCGCGCAGGTCGGCCTGATGTTCACGCTGAAGCCGCTGACGAAGTTCGATCTGAACAAGTTCAATCCGATAACCGGAGTGCAGAAGTTGATGTTCAGCTTGAAGAGCATTATGAAGCTGGTTTTCAGCTTTCTGAAACTGATCGCGATAACGTTCCTGCTCTGGTACACGCTGAAGAAAGTCGTGCCGCTGCTGCTAAGCCTTATGTTCATGGGTTCCGTCGCGGCGATCGGATCCGTGATGTGGTCGGTGGCATTCGACCTCGGAATGAAGGTCTCTATCCTGCTGCTGATACTCGCGCTTCTCGATTACACGTATCAGCGCTGGCAGTACGAGGAGGATATCAAGATGTCGAAGAAGGAGATCGAAGAGGAAATGAAGCAGATGGAAGGCGATCCGAAGATCAAGGGCAAGCGCAGGGAAATTCAGCGCAAGATCGCGATCCAGAGAATGATGCAGAGCGTCCCCCAGGCGGACGTGGTGATAACGAACCCGACCGAGCTTGCCATCGCGATTACTTACGAGCCTTCAGACCCGGCTCCGAGAGTTGTCGCAAAAGGCGCGGGATACATGGCAAAGCGCATTCGAGACGTCGCGCGGGAAAACGGCGTTCCCGTGATCGAGCGCAAGCCGCTGGCGCAGGCGCTGTTCAAACACGTCGAGATCGGGGAGTACGTGCCCGAGAAGTTCTGGCAGGCTCTTGCGGAAGTTCTCGCGTACGTATACGAACTCGACGAGAAGAAGAGGCAGAAGTTCGATAAGGCGGCGTCCTGAAAATGATCGAAACCATCGAAAAACTGCTTGGATGCGTCAGAGAAAAGCGAAAGGTCGCGCTTTGCAGCGTTGTCGCGACAAGAGGCTCGACCCCTGGGAACGTCACATACAAGATGCTCGTCGATGAAACTGGCAAAATCGTCCACGGCTCCATCGGCGGAGGATGCGTCGAGGCGGACTGCGCGAGCCTCGCGGCGTACGCGATCGAAGCGGACGCGCCCAGGCTGAAGAAGTTCGTCCTCACCGAGCGCGAGGCCGGCGAGTACGGCCTTGCCTGCGGAGGGATTCTCGAAGTGCTTGTAGAACCCGTGGTGAACGAAAAGGCGCGCGCGGAGATGGAACGCTGGACAAGCGCCGCGCTCGCGAAATTTGGCGAAGGGCTGAAGCAGCTTCTTTTAACGACGGCGTTCGTAAAGGACGAGCACGTCGTCTGGTCGAGCAAGACGCTCGTCAGCGGCGCGAAGGACGCGACTCTCGAAATCCCGCCGCTGGAAGGGCGTCGCGCCGAGATCGCGGAGTTGATCCAGCGCGTCGAAAATCAAGGCAAGACCGAAGTCGCGCGGTTCGCACACACCATCGAGGCTGGAACGGAGAAGATGGACGTCACGATGACGATCGTCGTCGAGCCGCTGGCGTCGTATCAGGTCGTGATTCTAGGCGCGGGACATGTGGGCGCGAGCGTCGCGAAGCTTTCCGCGTTCCTCGGCTTCAATACGACCATCATCGACGATCGCGAGGATTTCATCACGCAATTCGCAGGGTCCGATGACGTCCGAGGCATCGTTTGCGACTTCGAAACGTGGGCGAATCGCGTTGACATCGGCCTGCGGTCGTTCGTAGTCGTCGTGACGCGCGGGCACAAGTTCGACAAGGAAGCGCTCGAAAGCGCGCTCAAAACGAAAGCCGAGTACGTCGGCCTGATCGGCAGCAAAATCAAGATCACGAAGATATACAAGGAACTCGGCCTCGACGTGAACGACGAATCCCTGAAGAAACGCGTCTTCGCCCCGATAGGTATCGACATCGGCGGCGCGAACGATCGCGAGATCGCCGTGAGCATAGTCAGCGAGTTCATCGCGCTGAAAAACCGCGGGTTCCGGAAAATGCCGGAGCGCGACCTTCCGCACCTGAAAGCGCTTCTGACCCTGCGGCGAAATCGATAGTACATTATATTCGTACCGTCTACGAATTTTTCGTACGATTCTGAATGCCACGAAAAATATTACAATAAACTCGTAGATGGTACGAATATAATGTAAGCTATCTGTTCCGCGCGAAGATTACGGCAGCTTCAACCCGCGAACAGCGTAGGACAGCGCCATTATGCAGTACGGAGTCGTGACTGTCGGGTAGTTCTCCTGCCACTCTTCGGAGACCGTGTTCACCACGGAGCCGTCGGGATTCTGGAGAGAAAGAATCTTGTCGATCATCTCCCTGGGCCAGTCGTGTTCGATTCCGGCGGAATCCTTGAACCTGCGCTCGCCGAGGAGATACAGCGTTTTGCTCATCATAAGGTAGTAGTAGAACACGCCGCTTTGCTCGACCTCAGGCGAACCCTGGAATCCGGCGTGCTTTTCGAGCGTGTAGTTCGCGCGGACCCAATCGACCGCCTTTTTGAAACGACTATCGTTGCGATCGAGGTCGAGGAGAATGTAGCTCTTCACGAGCTGATACGTCATGTTGCCGTAGCTCTTGCAGAAGTACGTGCCGTCTTCGCGCTGGCTGTATCCAGCTAGTTTCTGGTTCTCTCCGGGCATATAGAACGCGCCGCCGTCGTCTGAGTAGCCGATGTCGTCCGGCGTGCCGTCCCCGTTGACGTCGAACGCGCTCCGCCACACGCGATCGCCGTTGGTTTCTCCGTCGTTCTGGCACCTCGAAAGGAATTCGATCGCCCTCGTCCGCACCGCGTCGCTGACGCCACCCGAGTCCGCCAGCGCTTCGATCGCGAATCCGGAGTTCGAAAGATCTCCGCGGGTGCGCGCGACGCGATCGTAACCGAAGCTTCCGTAGTAGCGATTGCTGGGGTCGGTGTCGTCTTCGTTACCGATCTGGAGTCCTTCGATCCAGCCCCGCGCCATTTCGAGGGCGTCCTTGTATGGATCATCCGGACTGCGTTCGTTGCAGAGATGGAAAAGCTGCGCGCAGAGATTCGTGACGTAGTTCGCGTTCGCGCTTTCGTAAGCGCCGTCGCTATTGAGTTCGAAAACCGCGCCTTCCATGTACGGCCTGCCCGCGGCTTTCGACTCCTCCGCGATCTTCGTTTGAAGCGCAACGAGGCGATCGATTCCGCCTTTGATCCACTGATGGTCCCAGTACGGATCGACGCGCGCCTTCGCGAATCTCGCTTCGAGCAGCGAGCGAAGGATCAGCGAATCCACCGTCGCGTCTCCCCACGAGTACCTTTCCGGCGTCATCGGCCCCATCGGCCTTCCTTGCAGCGTATGGAGGTACGTCGTCGCGGCTTCGACTCGGCGCTTCACCTCATCGACAACGTCGTCGTCGCTTTTATCCAGCGTGCTTCCCGCGGGTCTTACTCCTGCGTCTGCTCCGGGGACTTCCTCCGGATCGACGCTGCTTTTTTCGTCATTACACGAAACGCCGGCGCAAAGCAGCGCGCCGAGAGCGAAAACGGAAAGATTCTTGGCAAAGTTGGTCATTTGTTCATTCCCTCAGTTCTATGAAGTTAACCGGATTCTCTCCATAACGAGACTGCAAGCGAAATTGTTCGCCACAATCTTGTGAATCCTGTTAATCCTGTCCTAAACCTAAATTCATTTTTTGACAGGATTCACAAGATTTATATGATTTCACCGCGGCCATCACCGACATCGCTAGTTTAAATCGCCAATCGTTGAAGTACTAGCTCCTTGAACCTGTTAGCGTCGCCCTGGCCCTTGCTTTTCTGCATGCAGCGGCCGACGAGACCCATAAGCGCTTTTTCCTTACCGCCGCGGAAGTCCGTTACCGCCTTTTCATTCTCGCGGATGACTTCGTCCACGATCGAAAGCAGCAGGCTATCGTCCTTGATCACTTCGAACCCGCGCTTTTTTATTATCTCCTGCGCGCTCTCCTGCGTTTCCATCATAATCGCGAGGACTTCCTTCGCCTTGTTTCGCAGGATGTCGCCCGCATCGACGAGCGCGATCAGCTCCGCAAGCTGCCTGGGCTTTACGGGAGACTCGTCCGCGCTGAGTTTCATCGTGTTCAGATTCGACGTCAGGTCCTGCGTCACCCAGTTGACGACGGTCTTCGGGTTCGCCTTCGCGATAGACAGCGTCTCTTCGAAATAGCGCATCAGAGGAATGTTCCAGACGAGTACTTTCGCATCGTAGGCGCTAAGCTCGTACTCGCGCTGATACCGCGCGACCTTGTCGAACGGAAGCTCCGGCATTTCGCTCGTGACGCGCTCGATCCAGTCCCGGCCAATCACGACTCCCGGAAGGTCCGGATCCGGAAAGTAGCGGTAATCGTCCGCGTCTTCCTTGATACGCTGCATTCGCGTGCGCTCCTGGGCGTCATCCCAGCCCATCGTGCACTGAATGACCTTTTCCCCGGAATCGTAGGCTTTGATCTGGCGCTGGACTTCGTAGTCGATCGCCTTTCCGACCGCCTTGAAGCTGTTCAGATTCTTGATCTCGACCTTCGTTCGGAACTTCGGTTCGCCGCGCTTGCGGACGCTGACGTTCGCGTCGCAGCGGAGCGAACCTTCCTCCATATTGCAGTCGCTCACGCCGAGGTAGAGCAGCGTTATCTTCAGCGTTTCCAGATACGCGACCGCTTCTTCGCTCGATCGCATCTCCGGCTCGCTCACCATCTCGATCAGCGGCGTGCCCGCGCGGTTCAGGTCCACGCCCGAGCCGCCCGACATCCCGTCGTGCATCAGCTTCCCGGCGTCCTCTTCGAGATGGATTCGCGTCAGCCCGATCCTGCGAATCTCGCCTCCGACCTCGACCGGGATGTGTCCTCCCTTGCAGTACGGCATATCGAACTGCGAAATCTGGTAGCCTTTCGGGAGGTCGGGATAGAAGTAATGCTTGCGGTCGAACTTCGTGAACTGCGCGATCGAAGCGCCGAGCGCGTGCGCGACCTTGATCGCGAAATCGAAGGACTTGCGGTTGATAACGGGCAGCGTCCCCGGAAGTCCCATGGACACGGGATCGACCTGCGTGTTAGGCGGCTCCCCGAACTTTCTCGGGCAAGGCGAAAACATCTTGCCGAGGGTGTCTAGTTGCACGTGGACTTCGAGTCCGATGATGGTTTCCCAGTCTGATGACATTCGCGTTCCTCTTTCGAAATTCTGAACCGTCAGTTTCGAGTTTCGAACCCGCGGTGTCAAGGAACCGGGCAGCGAATTACGAATTGCTCAAGTTAGACGACGTCCGACGTGCATTCGCAGAGAGCGTCCTCGCAGACGTTGACCTCGACGCTCACGTGAGAAAGATGCGGGATAAGGCATATCCGCTTTTTGAATTCCTCGGGCGCCACGTCCTTCGAGGAAACCACGGATACGATCACAGCGAAATCGCGGGAACTGACCCGCCACACGTGAAGGTCCGCGATTTTCGACTCGTCGCCAAGCTCGATGGCGTCTCTGATTTTCTGGCGGAGTTCCGCGCCGGCGTTTTCGTCGAGAAGAATCCGGGAAGTAACCTTGATAAGCCCGTAGGACCACCTGAGAATCAGCAGCCCGCCGACGATTCCCATCACCGGGTCCATAAACGTCCAGCCGAGATAGCGCCCCGTCAAGAGAGCGCCTAGCGCAAGCACGCTCGTCAACGCGTCCGCGATCACATGCAGATATGCCGCGCGATAGTTGTGATCCTGACGATCTTCGTGCTCGTGCCCTTCGTGCTCGTGATCTTCATGCTCGTGATCTTCGTGCTCGTGGGAATGACCTCCCGAGTGCAGAATCGCCACGCTTATCAGGTTTACGATCAACCCGATCGTCGTCACGAGTATCGCCTCGTCGAAAGCGATCGCGATCGGCGAAATGATTCGCGTGACGGATTCATACATCATCCAGAGCGCCGCGACCGCGAGAAAAAGCGCGCTGGTGTAGCCGCCCAGCACGCCGAACTTACCGGTGCCGAATGAAAAGCGATCCGAGCCGGAAAGCCGTCGCGCAAGGAAGTACGCGACGAAGCTGATCGAAAGCGCGAGAGCGTGCGTTCCCATGTGCCACCCGTCGGCAAGGAGCGCCATCGAGCCTGTGATCGTCCCGAAAACGATTTCGACGATCATCGTCGCAGCAGTGAGCAGAACGACGAACAGCGTCCGCTTCTCGGCGCCCGAACTCACTGAGCCAAGATCGTGGTTATGTGAAAACTTATCGACGGTTTTTGCGTGTAATTCCATCCGGTCGCCCGCAGTATTGCCCTTTCGCATTCTAAGGTTCAGAGCCGCGAACCATCAACGATGTCTGAACAAACTCCAGAGGTACATCTGCTCGCGACCGCCCGGAGTTACGTGGAGCTGTCTTTCCTGCTTTACGAGTTCGAAGCCGACGTCAAGCAGGAGGCGTATCGAATTCTCGTCATACCGTCTGACCGGAAGTCCGCTGCACGTCGGCGGAGCTTCGGGCGCGAATACGCCGATGATCGCGGCGCCTCCGGGCTTAACGGCGTTTTCGAGTGTTCCGACGTATTTTCGCGCGTCCTGCTCTTCTATGAGAAAATGCAGCACAGCGCGATCGTGCCACAGATCGAACGCGTCCAGACCAAGGTCGATCTCGGTGACGTCCGCTTCGATAAACTCGACTGACGCGGAGTTTTCCGCAAACCGCGACTTCATTATTTCTATCGCCGCGCTCGATATGTCGAGAACGGTAACGCCAGTAAATCCATCCGCGATCAGATTGTCGATCAGAGTGGACGCGCCCGCGCCGACGTCGAGAATCTTTGCGTCCTTCGGAAGCTCAAGCTCGCGAATCCACGCAAGCGAAACATCGAGCGTAGGTCTGTACCAGCCGAGTTTATCCACAGACTTCGAGGCGTAGACCTCATCCCAGTGCTGCTTCCGGTCCGACATAGCGCTACTCCCAGGAGATCGCGATCTTCCCCGTAATTTTCGAATCTTCGAGGAGCTGGTGCGCGTCCCGCATCTCCTCCGGCTTCATAACGCGATCGATCACGGGAGCGATTTTTCCCCGCTCGACCGCTGTCATCATGTCGTTGAACGCGTTCCTGCCTGCCATCGTCGAGCCGATGATAGAAATCTGGCGATAGAAAATGTGGTTTAGCTCTAGCACGGGATCGTAGCCGCTCGTGCCGCCGCAGGTGACGATCCTGCCCTCGCTGCGCACGCTCCTTATGGACGAACCGAGCGTCGCCTTTCCGATGTAGTCGACGACGACATCCACGCCGCGGCCTCCGGTGAGCTTTTTGATTTCCTTGTGCAGCGTGACCTTGCTCGTATCGATCAGGAAGTCTGCGCCGAGTTCAGCGCATTTATCGAGCTTTTTCGCGTCCCTACTTGTAGCGAACACGCGCGCGCCGAGCATCCTGGCGATCTGGATGCACATCGTGCCGACCCCTGCCCCCGCGCCGATGATTAGCACGTCCTCACACGCTAAAAGCTTCGCGCGCTCGATCAGCATCCGCCATGCCGTCTGCCCGACTAGGGCCGCGGACGCGGCGGTTACGAAATCCGTTCCGTCTGCGAGTTTGCGGATGAACCTTTGGTGCAGACTGACGAGTTCTGCGTTCGTGCCGTCGCAGCTTTCTCCGCGGACGCCGTAACTTACGCAGCAGCTTTGCGACCCGCGCAGGCAGCTTTCGCACTCGCCGCACCAGAGGTTGCAGTCTAGCACGACGCGATCTCCGGGGGACACGCTTTTGACATTCGCTCCGACCCGTTCGACCACCCCCGCGGCGTCGCTTCCGAGAATCCTCGGGAACTTAGTCGGAATGCCCGGAATCCCCCTGCGCACGAAAAGATCGAGATGGTTGACGCTCGTCGCCTTCACCCGGACCGTCACATCGTCCACGCCAGTTTCCGGCTCAGGCGCGTCGTCGACGCGGATCACTTCAGGCGCGCCGTGTTCGTGTATGCGGATTGATTTCATGATCGGTGGTCAGTCAGAAACTTTCGTCGAAAGAAAGGAGCAGGAAACTGCCCGTTCCCTGCTCCCTGTTCCCTACTCCCTAAAATTATGGAAGCTGCTGGTCGCTGTATGTTCCGTTGTCCGGCGCGGCGTTGGTTCCGCCGTTCGGGTTTCCGGCAGTGATCGCGAAATCGACTCCGTACACGGCGTAGTTCGTTCCCTGGATCGCGCCGAGTTTGGCGAAGAGCTTGATGCGCCCGCCGCCGCCGTCGGAGTACGCGATCGGGTTGTTGTTCGCGTCGTACTGGATTCCGCCGTATCCGCCGCGGACCGTGAGAAGTCCATCGCGATTGATCGTCCCCTGGGTGCAGATGATCTTGATGCCTCCGCCGGAGCCGCCTCCGCCGTCCGCGCCCCAGCCTCCGGTGCCGCCAAAGCAGCTTGGATCGCCGACGAAATTGCTCTGGATTCCAGGCGCCGGCTCTCCGTACGCCATCTGAACAGGACTTCCGTTCCACTGGTACGTGTACGATGAAGGCCCGGTTTGAGATTGGCCGCCGTCGCAGTCGACCTTGCTTCCGTTCGTCAAAACGATGGAACTGACGGCTTCGAGGGTGACGCAACCTCCACCTGTACCGCCCGCGCCGCCGCCCGAGCCGATGATTCCGGGGGTAGTGTTCGAGCCGAAATAACCCTGTGGCGACCATGAACCCGCGCCCGCGGAACCGCCGCCTCCGGAGCCGCCTCCGCCGCCCGAGCCGAGATCGATTTCAGGGCCGTCGATGGTTCCGTATAACGCGGTTGGAGTTCCGTATGTACCGCCCACCCCCGCGGTCCCGATCGGCTGATTGGCATTCCCGCCGGAATGCGAAGCGCTCGAAGTGCCCCGTGTTCCAGGCGAGCCTGGAATTCCGTTCAGGCCGAGGCCGCCGTACGACCCACCTGCGCCCGCGCCGCCGCCTCCGCCGCCTCCGCCTGTGTAGTTCGGCACGGAGCAGTATCCGCCGCCGCTATCCCAGTTGCAGCTAGAGCAACTGCAATAGGTCTGTTTAACGGTGGTGCCGGAAGTTCCTGCCTGGCCTGCGCCGCCGCCGCCCGGTCCGGAGCCTGCGCCGCCGCCTCCGCCGCCGCCGCCGCCGTTGACTGTCATGCTCGATCCGCTGCCGGACGTCGATCCGAGAGCGCCCCTCGCGCCTCCCGTGCCGCCTGCGTCGCCTTTGCTTTTGCCGTCGATGGTGCCCGCGACTTCGATCGTCTGCGCCTGCACGTGGAACTTCACTCCCGCGGTGATGGTTAGCGTCGCGCCCGTCGCGACCACGAACATATCGATATTCGAGTGCGTGCCGCCCGCGGTGTTCGAAGAGTTGATGACCCAGTCGTTGCCTGCGTGATCGCCACCCGTGCTCGCCCAGCCAGGGACAGTGTTATCGAGAACGAACGTGGGCGTAGTCACCGTCGCGTTCGCGCGCTCGCCATACTGATCGCTCGGGACCATCTTTATGATGACGCCGCTGGTGACCACGTTTGCAAGGCTCGCGTGGGAATCCGAATCCCAGGAATAGCGGTGGACGATCCCCGCCGCGCTGGTGGTGATCCCGGTGATTCCGTCGCTCGAAGGGTGCTCGTTACAGGCGTTCCACGAGATTCCGGAATCCGCGCTGTACTCGACGCGGAGATTCGTCACCGGGTCGGATTCGATGTCCGACGCCTTGTAGCGGACCGTTACGTCGTGCGCCTTGTACGGAAGCGAGAAGTTGCTCTGGATCGTCAACACCGGCGCAAGATTCGGATCGACCAGGATCGAACCCGAAGGCGGCATCACGATAGCATTGCCCTGCTGGAACGTGTCCGTCGGCGTCAATCTCAGTTGCACCGATTTCTGCGTCGCGTCGAAGCTGACGTCGATCGCGCTGTTCCATACGAAGGTGTACGCAACCTGGGTTTGCGCGGGAGTCGTAACGAGGTTAGACGTTCCGCTCGAGCCGTTACCGCTCTCCGTAGCAAGCTGCCACGGACCGCCCGCGATGCTGAATTCCGCGCGGAGATTCACGGGGTCGCCTTCGCGATCGAGAAGCGTGTAATTGATTGTGACGTCGCCTTTATACGCGGTCGTGTTCCACGTTGTCGAATCTGTGAGCTGTGGCCGCCCGTTCGGGTCGACGCTGAACGTCGCGGTGGTGAAGTATCCGCCTTCGCCGTAGGTATCGCGGATTCGAATCCTGACCGAGATTCCGCTCACGCGGTTGTCGTTCGGGTCGGTGATGTCGTGCCACGAACTCCAGACGTAGGTGTGCGACGTTCCCGCGAGGCTCGACGTGAGTCCGCTCGTTCCGTCAGAACCCGTGGAGGCCTCGGTGCAGACGTTCCACGGTCCGCCCGCGACGGAATACTCGGGGATGATCGTCAGCGAGTCCGACTCGGAATCGACCGCGTCGTAAGTGATCGTCACTGGCCCGGACTGTATGCTTCCGGAAAGTCCAGTCACGGTGCTGCGAATATCCGGTTTCTGGTTAGGAGTGACGCTGAATGATCCGGTCTGGATGGTGATCCCGGTGCCGTACGCGTCCGACGGAGTGAACCTGAGGAAGATGTTTGCCTCGGTTCCGCCTGAGAGGTTGACGATGTCGTTATAGCTGTCCCAGACGAAGCTGTAGTTGCCCGCGCCCGTGGTGCTGAGCGACGCGATCGTCGAAGTCGAAGTCGCTGAGTGCCACGCGCCCCCGAAGCGGTACTCGACGAGGAGATCGACCGCGTTGGTCTCCGCGTCCGTGACGGTGTAGTTCACCGTCACGTTGCCCTTCTTCGTGGTTCCGTCGAGAGTCGTCCCAAGCGCGAACGTTGGCCATGTGTTAGGCTGCATCGTCAGCGGGCCAAGCTGGGTCGCAACGCCCGGGCCGGATGAATCGGACGGCGTGATCTCGAGGACGACGTTCGTCGCGTTGAGGTTGTCGGGAGTCTGGACGTCCGCCCAGAAGTTCCAGACGAAGGTGTAGCTGGTTCCGCTCGGCGAACTCGCGAGTCCCGTAGTCGCTCCGGAACCAGTGCCCGCGGTGGCGTTCTGGAACGCGCTGCCGTTCACGCTGAATTTGACGATGACGCTGAGTGTATCGCTTTCCTGATCCGCAAGCTTGTACGCAACGCTGAAGTTGTTCGCGGTGATCGCGCTCGTCGGCGCGGCTGTGGTTATCGTAACCGTCGGACGCAGGTTCGGAGTGACGGTGAACGAAGGCGAGGTCGCGCCGATTCCCTGACCGAAAACGTCGGAGGCGGTAATCCTGAGCCTGACTCCGCTGATCGATACTCCGGAACCACTGGAGACGTCAGCCGCGCTGTCCCACACGAAGACGTGGGAAGTTCCCGCGCTCGACGTCGTGAGTCCGGAGGTTCCCTCGCTCGAAGTGCTTCCGGATTCCGTCGCGAGGAACCACGTCGCTGCGTTCGTACTGTACTCGACGGAAATGCTCGCGGTGTCGCTTGTCGGGTCCGTCAGTGTGTACGTAATCGCGACGTCGCCTTTGACCGTGGTGCCCGTGAGAACCGTCGTGAACGCCGCCGCGGGAGCCACGTTCGGCTGGACGCTTATCGTGCTGGATGATGAC
The DNA here is from genome assembly GCA_024653775.1 of Planctomycetota bacterium. Lineage (GTDB taxonomy): Bacteria > Planctomycetota > UBA8742 > JACQVU01 > JANLHZ01 > JANLHZ01. Next base: position 14,691 of record JANLHZ010000054.1, read on the forward strand.
GCGTTTCCGGGCCCGAAGGCGTCGGATGGAGTTATTCGCAGTGTCACGCTCGCGGGGACGGAGCCGGGGGTGGAAACGTCCGACGCGCTGTCCCACGTGAAAACGTGCGCGCTTCCCGCTACACTCGTCGCGAGGCCGGTCAGACCTTCCGACAGCGGGTCCGAAGTCTGCTCGGTGCACGCAGCAAACGTCACGCCCGCGTCAGTCGAGAACTCGATGACGATGCTCGCCACGTCCCCCGCGGCGTCGGTGAGCGTGTAATTGACCTGGATGTCCCCGGTCTGGGTTCCGGTGAACCCGAGGTTGAACGCGGCGGTTGGAGCCGGGTTCGAGGTGACGCTGAAAATGTTGCTGACCACCTGCGAGCCGATGCCGTTCGCCATTCCGCCGCCCGTCAGGGGGTGGGAGTCGACGACGGTGAGCCTCAGCATGCACGTGCTGATGTCATCCGGAACGTCCTTGTCCACGTCCCAGGTCCATGTGTACGCAGAACCGCCCGCCCCGGAGGCGAGTCCGCCCATCACCGCGCTTGAAGCGTGAGTGGTTGCCTTCGCCCAGTTGATGCCGGAATCGAGCGAGAACTCCCACGCGACCGCGCAGAGGTCGCCGTCGGTATCGAAGACGGTGAACCCGACCGAAGCCGGTCCGGCGACGGTTCCCGCAAGAGTGCTGTTATCGATCGTCGCGGAGGGAACCGCGTTGGTGTTGTCGATATTGAACGCAGGCGACACGACCGCCGTTCCAGCGCCTCCGCCGTCCGCGGGAGTGAGTCTGATCGTCACGCCAGTCTGCGATCCGGAGATATTGGCCTTCGAATCCCACATGTATCTGTGACTTTTGTAGTTCGGACTCGAGTCAGTCGAAAGCGCGGTTACGCCATCCGACTGTGACGTGCCCTCGGTCGTCGCTGAGTAAGTCGTGCCGCCGTCGGTGGAGAACTCGACGGTAAGATTCGCCGAGTCCTTTTCCTTGTCGGAGAGTCGGTACTCGAGTAGAACGAATCCGCTGAGAGTGATCGTCGTTCCGCCGGGCGCGAGGGAGGAGGTCAGGGTGAGGGCGGGACGATGGTTAGAATTGTCGACGCCAAACGCTATCGTGCTTGCCGGATTTCCGGCGCCGCTTACGTCCGTGGGCGTTATCCTGAAAACCGTGGTCGAAACCGGCGAGCCCGCGGCGTCGACTGCGGAATTCCATGCGAACGCGTGGGATATCCCGCTCGCTGAAGTGCCAAGGCCTGTAAGACCTTCCGTCGCGGAGTTCGAGGTGTCTTCCGTCGCGGCTGCGAAGGTCGTTCCGCCGTCGAGGGAGAATTCCGCGAGGATGCTCGCGTTATCGAGTTCCGCGTCCGTCAGCGAATACGTGATCAGGATGCTTCCGGCCAGCGCGGTTCCCGCAGGCGTATCGACCTGCACCGAAGGCGGAGTTCCTGTGGACGCGGACGAGCGATTGTCGATCGTCAGCCCGATCAGCAGGCTCTCATCGCTGTCGACGACGCCGTCGTACGCTACCGCCCGAATCTCGTATTTGTTATCGAGCTGCCCCGCTTCGTCCGTCGCGCTCTTCCATACGACCTGAACGTCGGTCCCCGTCGCGACGAGGTTGGTCTGACCCGTGAGCGTGCAGTTTCTGAACGTCGTTCCCGCGCTGCCTCCGCGGTACTGGAGCATCACATCCATCAGATCGCCGTCCGCGTCGCTGATGTTGAACTTGATCGGAATGTCCCCACCGAGGTTGGTGCCGACGAGCGGGAGAAGCGTGATCGTCGGCGCTTTGTTTATCGCGTATATGACCTGGAACATCGAGAAGTGCGTCACGTCCGCGAAAACGAGATTCGCGTCGCTGTCGATGCTTTTGACCGGGACATAGTTCCACCTGCCGTTTTTGTAGGTGATGAGCTTCAAGTCTGCCTCGTTTGGATTCGCGAGCGTATCGACCAGGGACTGCGTGTAGGGGACAGCGATAGTCACCGCCGAGCCGAAAGTCGCGCCCTGCGCGTCGTATTCGAACGCGAGACCGACGGGCTTCACCGACGGCGGCGTGTTCGGACTGTTCGTCGAGAGGGCGACCGAAAACTGTTTGTTCGCGTCTACCGCGCCAGCGGGAACCGTTATGCTCGCGCCGTTGGCGTCGCCCTGGGGGACGTTCTGCCCGCTGACGATCACCACGCCGCCAGCAGCGCCGATCGTTCTCGCCGCGAGGGTGCCGGGGACGAGAGTCACAGGATTCTCCGGCGGATTGCCGACGGTTTCCCCGTCTTCGTTAAGGATGGTGTCGGTGAACGTCTTGGATGTAGTCCCGCCGCCGTCGCAGCCGGAAACAAGGCCGACGACTCCGAACGCGAGTGCCACGCTGAAGATCGGAACGAATCTTTCGAATGCGATCATCCTGCCCATATTGAACCCACTCTCGATTATTTGACCAAACTTAATCTATCGTTAACGGAGTTTCCTTCGCCTACACCACTAACTTATATAAAGCAAATTCCCGGCCAAGTAGACTCTGGATTCTACTTGGTCGCAGGTGCCGCTGGAAGAGCTTTTTCGAAGGCTTTGACGGAATCTTTAAAATCCGCCGGTTACTTTGTTTTCATGCTCTGTGCCGGGACGCGAAACATGTGTTACGAAAAGGTAACATCAGTTCACACCGAATCCGTATCCGGAAAATTACCTGTAGACGTAACTGTTCACGGGGTAGTTCGCGTTCGTAGTGACGCCGTAAGGCGTTTCTTCGATTCACCACATTGTGAAAAGATGCTCTTACAAGTTACTACGAACAGATTTCCGCTAAAGACCGCAAACTATCCCGTGAACAGTTACTTTCGAGGTACGGAGAAGATTTTGAGCGACATCCAAAAACGACTCTGGATTCATTGTGGATTACGACCACTGGAGAATTGTAGTAAGAGAACAGATATCAAGATGACCCGCACGTCTCATTTCTTCGTATGCGAGTCGAGAACGTCCACTGAACTCCGTTACTGTAAATGTTCGGTGAACCACATTCTCTGAATTACAAAACCGGCGTCCTCGCAGTTCTTCAGCGCCGAGACGCGGAGAGCGCGGAGATTCGCAGAGAATTTTTGGAGTGCGCACAAATTCGTGGCGTGTACATCCTGACCGTGAGCCGCTGGCGGATAGTAGCGCGGCCGTCCCACCCGCAATATAGCAACGAATAGCGCCGCACCTTGTTCCTGCTTTGCGCCTTCGCACCTTGGCGTCTTTGCGCGAAATATTTTTCGAAACCAGAGATTATGGGATCGTTTCGCGCCAAGGTGCGAAGGCGCAAAGGAATTAAATTCAAGATGGCGAACTGATCCTGCGGGGATGGCAGAATACGTGAATTACCGAACCAGCACCACTAATCGCACTAAAAGGTCTATTATATGCCGATCACAGGTTTTCAGAAATAACTGAGAAAAATTCCAAAAAAAATTTCGAAAAAACTTGTGAATTTTTTTTTGCAGTCCTATTCTCCTTACCCTTTATCCAACAGTTGGGGAGGCATCTCGCCGTTTGCACCCGGAGGAAATATATGGTCAAGCAGAAGCATGGTAAGAAGTATCGTGCGGCCGCCACGAAAGTGGACCAGGCAAAGGTATACGAGCTGGACGAGGCCGTGGGAGTGCTTCAGGGGCTGAAACTCGCAAAATTCGACGAGACCATCGAGTTCGTCGCAAAGCTCAATATCGATCCGAAAAAGGCCGAGCAGCGTATCAGAGGCGCGTTTTCGCTGCCGAACGGACTTGGTAAGGCCAAGAAGGTGATCGTGTTCGCGGAAGGCAAGGAGGCGGAAGACGCGAAGGCCGCCGGAGCCATCGAAACCGGCACGACGGACCTCGCAGAGAAGATAAAGAACGGCTGGATGGATTTCGATGTCGTCATCGCGACCAAGAATACCATGCGTTTCGTACAACCGCTCGGCAAAACCCTCGGTCCTTCGGGCAAAATGCCGAACGTGAAAACTGGAACGGTGACGGAGAACGTCATCACGGCTGTAAAGGATTTCACCGCTGGTAAGCTGGAATTCAAAACGGACGATTTCGGCAATATAGCGGTCCCCGTCGGCAAGAAGAGTTTCGAGAAAAAGGCTCTGATCGAGAATATCGAGGCGTTTTACGAGCACATCCGGGGCCTCAAACCCGCAACCGTAAAGGGTGTTTTTATTCAGAAGACGTCGGTTTCGAGCACGATGGGGCCGGGTTTGCGGGTCGCTTTTGCCACAGTGTAGACAGGCGCTGTGTAGACGGGCACTGGGTAGACTGCCGCTGTTTAGACGCTTTTATCATCAGGGAAATTCGAGGGAATAGAGGTCTTAGATGGCAAAATCACTTAAAAAGGCCATTGTCGCTGAATACGTGGACTGGTTCAAGGACGTCGACGGCGGCGTGTTCATTGACTATCAGGGCATTTCCGCGAAGGACGCGTTCACGCTCCGGGCGCAGCTTCGGAAGTTCGGGCTTAGGATCAAGGTAGTGAAGAATTCTCTTTTCGAGGTCGCGATGGCGGAACTCGGACGTTTTGGCCGGGTCAGCGGCGACGACCGCGTTCAGCGCAAGAATGCCTCGAAAAGGCTCCATACAAGCCTGGAAGGGCCTGTGGCGGTGATTTTCACCGAAGAAGAAGGAAGCGCGTTCCGGGTTGCGAAGACGCTTAAAAACGAGAGGAAGAAGCTCCCGAGGGTGAAAGTCAAGGGCGGATTCGCGGAAGGCGAATTCGTGGACGAAAAGACGGTTTCGAAGGTTTGGACGGAAGTTCCGAGCAGGGAAGAACTTGTCGCCCAGGTCGCGGGAAGCATCGTCAATATGGGCGGCTCGCTGCTATCCGCGATTCTCGCGCCCGCGGCGCAGATCGCGAGTCAGATCGAAAAGCTCGGAGAAGAGAAGGAAAGCGCACCGTCGGAGGCTCCCGCTGCGTCGGAGGCGCCCGTTGCGGCAGAAGCGCCCGCGGGAGCGGAGGCTTAGAATTCGCCCAAGATGGAAATTCGGTAAGAGTTTTTTGGAAGTCGTTTATTTATATTGGAGAGAAAAATGTCGGAAGAAACCACCCACAGTTGGTCGGAAGAAATTAAAGAGCTGGGTGAAAAGCTCGTCGCGCTGACTATCAAGAAGGCGCAGGAGCTGAAGACCTACCTCAAGGAAGTCCACGGTATCGAACCCGCGGCGGGAGGCGGAGCGGTCATGATGGCGGCACCGGCGGCGGCTGAAGCCGACGAGCCGGCGGAGAAGACCGAGTTCGACGTCATCCTCGCTTCGCCCGGCGACGCGAAAATCGGCGTGATCAAGGTCGTCCGTACGATCACTGGTCTCACACTGAAAGAGGCGAAGGATCTCGTCGACGCGTGTCCGAAGCCGATCAAGGAAAAGGTCCGTAAGGACGAAGCGGACAAGATCAAGTCCGAAATCGAGGCCGCAGGCGGCGCGGTCGAGATAAAGTAATCACCCTTTTCAGGTGTGGAATTGATTATTATTGCTTCTTTTTTGAGCACTGCTGAGTTTCAGGTGTACGCCCGGAAATTTGATTTTCGGGCGGGCGCCTGCATTTTTGGCTGAGCTGAACCGGAGTCAACGTGCAGAAGATAACAGAGAGACGGGTATTCGGGACGGTCAAGGACCTTCGTCCGGTGAAAGACCTTTGCATGCTGCAGGTGGATTCCTACGAGAAATTCCTCCAGCGAGGCAAGGACCCGGCAAAGCGCAAGAAGGACGTGGGGCTCGAAGCGATCATCCGCGAAATTTTCCCCATCAAGAGCAGCGAGACCGCTAAAAAGGAAGACGTGCTCGAGCTGCACTATCTGAGCTACGAACTCGGAAGGCCGCGGTACGAGCCGGACGAATGCCGGAAGCTCCGCCACACGTTCAGCGCGCCGTTCAAAATCAAGTGCAGGCTCGAAAAGCCGGACGGACCCGTGGAGGAAGACGTCTACCTGGGCGAAATACCGCTTATGATTGGCGGAGGCGAATTCATCGTCAACGGAGCCGAGCGAGTGATCGTCAGTCAGCTCCACCGCTCTCCGGGCGTCGACTTCGGCGTTGAAGTCCAGAGCACGGAAAAGAAGCTCCACAACTGCCGCATCATCCCGGAGCGCGGCTCGTGGATCGAGCTTAACGTGACGAAGAAGGACGTCCTTCAGGTCCGCATCGACCAGAGCGGCAAGTTCAGCGCGCTGACGCTGCTCCGCGCGATGGACGAGAAGTTCTCGACGAACGCCGACATTCTGCGCACGTTCTATCCGACGCAGCGCATCAAGATCAAAGGCGATCCCAAGGGCGCGGCGAAGGCGATGATGGGCAAGCTTGTCGTGCACGACCTCGTCGACGAGGAATCGGGCGAAGTGCTCATCGAGTCGGGAACTCCGATCAACAAGGACAAAGCGAAGGAAATCGCGATGTCCGAGCTTGACTCGATCGAAGTCATCAGCGAAGTGAAGGATCCGCTCATCCTGAACAGCATCTTCGACGACCAGACTTCGAGTCATAAGGAAGCGCTCGTAAAGATCTACAACCGTCTCCGTCCCGGAAATCCGCCAAGTCTCGAAAAGGCGAAGCAGCTCTTCCACGAGCGGTTCTTCGACGTCACCCGCTACTGTCTCGGCCGCGTGGGGCGGTTCCGCCTGAACCGCAAATTCCGCCTCGACGCGGACGAAAACATTCTGACGCTGATCCCCGACGATTACCTTAGCGCCATCAAGTACGTCATCGGACTCCGCAACCCTGGCGAAGAGCGCGCGATGGTCGACGATATCGACCACCTTGGCAACCGCCGCGTCAGGCCGATCGACGAACTCGCGGGGGACGAGTTCCGCAAGGGATTCCACAAGCTGAAACGCAACGTCCTCGAGCGAATGAACATGGATCACGGCGACGGGAAGGCGCTCAGCCCGAGGCAGCTCATCAACTCGAAGACCGTGTCGTCGAGCATCGAGTATTTCTTCGCGCGGAGCGAGCTTTCCCAGGTCGTCGACCAGACGAACCCGCTTTCCCAGCTCACCCACGAGCGAAGGCTCAGCGCCCTCGGCCCTGGCGGTCTTAACAGGAAGCGCGCGGGCTTCGAGGTCCGCGACGTCCACGTCTCCCACTACGGTCGCATCTGCCCGATCGAGACTCCGGAAGGAACGAACATCGGACTCATCAGTTCGCTTTCGATTTTCGCCCAGGTCGACGAGTACGGATTCCTCAAGACGCCTTACCTAGTAGTCAAAAACGGCAAGGTGACGGACGAGGACACGTACCTTCGCGCGGACGAGGAGAACGACTCCATCATCGCGCCCGCGGACACGCCGATGGACAAGAACGGCAAGATTCTCGGCGATAAGGTTCTCGTTCGAAAGTACGGCGACTTCAACTTCGTCCCGGTGAAAGACATCCAGTATATCGACGTCAGCCCGAAGCAGATCGTGGGCGTCAGCGCGTCGCTGATCCCGTTCCTCGAGCACGACGACGCGAACCGCGCGCTGATGGGTTCGAACATGCAGCGCCAGGCGGTGCCGCTCCTGCAGACGGAGCCGCCGCTGGTGGCGACGGGGATGGAGCAGGTCGTCGCGCAGAACACGGGGATGGTCGTCAAGAGCGAAACGGCGGGCACCGTCACATACGTCGACTCGCAGAAGATCGTCATCGCGGACAAGAACTACCACCTCCGCAAGTTCGTCGGACTGAACGAACGCACCTGCCTGAACCAGAAACCGATCGTGTCGGTGGGACAGAAAGTCAAGCGCGGCGAAATCATCGCAGACGGCGCGGGCACGAGTCAGGGCGAACTCAGCCTCGGGAAGAACATTCTCGTCGCGTTCATGCCCTGGGACGGCTACAACTTCGAGGACGCGATCGTCGTAAGCGAACGCCTGCTCGTAGACGACGTCTATACCAGTCTGCACATCGACAGCTTCGAAATCGAAATCCGCGAGACGAAGCTCGGACGCGAAGAGTTCACCCGCGACATCCCGAACGTGTCGGACAAGGCGCTCAAGAACCTCGACGAGAACGGAATCGTGCGCATCGGAACGAAGGTGCGTCCGGGAGACATCCTCGTCGGAAAGGTCGCGCCGAAGTCGAAGTCGGAGTTGAGTCCGGAAGAGAAGCTGCTCCACGCGATCTTCGGAAAAGCGGGCGAGGACGTGAAGAACGACTCCCTCGAAGTCCCGAGCGGCGTGGAGGGCGTCGTAATCGACGCGCAGAAGTTCAGCCGGAAGACTAACCTGAGCGAGGAAGAGCGTCTTGCGAAGAAGAAAATGCAGAAAATCATCGATGACGAGTACAACGGGAAGCTCGAGGAGCATCTCGTCGGACTCATCACCGACCTCGAAGCGCTTCTCGGAGGCAAGGTCGTCGATCACGACGGCACCAAGGTTACAAGTGACTTCAAGCGCACGATAACGGAAATGAAAGCCGTGAAGGAACGCCTTCTCGGCGGGAAGCTCAAAGTCGAAGACGGCCTCTCGGAGCGCGCGAGCAAGATCGTCAGCGATTACCGCAACATCATAAACGAGGACGACGACGACAAGTTCCGCAAGTCTTCGCGACTCACGCAAGGCGACGATCTCCCGACCGGCGTGCTCGAGATGGTGAAGGTCTTCATCGCGACGAAACGAAGCCTCAGCGTAGGCGACAAGTTCGCCGGACGTCACGGAAACAAGGGCGTCGTAAGCAAGATCCTCCCCATCGAGGACATGCCGTTCCTCGAGGACGGAACTCCGGTGGATATGATCCTGAACCCGCTCGGCGTTCCAAGCCGAATGAACGTCGGTCAGGTGCTGGAGCTTCACCTCGGCTGGGCCGCGGGAAAGCTCGGCTTCCAGGCGATTCTTCCCGTGTTCAGCGGAACGACGGAAGCGGATATCGAAGTGTGCCTCAGAGAGGCGAAACTTCCCGAGTCCGGCAAGATCCAGCTTTACGACGGTCGCACCGGGGTTCCTTTCGATCAGCATGTGGCTGTGGGGCAGATGTATATGCTCAAACTGCATCACCTCGTGGACGACAAGGTCCATGCCCGCGCGACGGGACCGTACAGCCTTATCACCCAGCAGCCGCTGGGCGGAAAGGCGCGATTCGGCGGACAGCGCTTCGGCGAGATGGAAGTATGGGCGCTCGAAGCCTACGGCGCGGCGCACATCCTGCAGGAGCTTCTCACGATCAAGAGCGACGATGTGGACGGTCGCACGAAGATCTATGAGAGCATGGTAAACGGACGAAACATCCTCGAGGCGGGCACGCCCATGAGCTTCGAGGTTCTCACGAACGAGATCAAGGGTCTCGCACTGAATATGGTACTTGATAGAAAAAGACTGGGCTAGTGGCACTGGCATCCTGCCAGTGAGTTTCACGGACGAGACGTCCGTGCTACCAAGGAATAGATATCAACGGACCAAGTGTGGATATGAATCTTAGATACGAAATTGGTCAAACAACTAATTTACTCGACAATACTGGAAATGGAGCGACAATTGCGCAGATTGAAAATGGTGCATTGTTATACTATAACCTAATGGGGCAGTTTGACAATTTACTGAATCCCACAACTCGTGATCCAAATAAGGATATTCAAACATCCTGTTTCGAGCAATCAGCGACATTTGAGCTGTTATCAAAAATTGTTGGACTCGAAACCCATAGCGTATACGTCGATCCACTTGTGGCAAAGAATAGAATTTACCCTATTTCCGTATTCGGTGATAGACCTGTTAATGGATTGAGACCCACTTACTGGAATGATGAGCCTGTGCGAAGTAGGGCATATTCAACACATGCATATAATGTTACTGGTAGCCTACAACTAGTTAGTTTAGGCGGTGACGTACTTTCCGATGATGATGGCTCGACTGGCGCGAAGTCAGTCTATGCAGGCGGATTCGTTTATGATGCACTTTTTGCCTACGGAGGGTTTCCAGTGAATCCCACTTTCAGGAATCCCGGACCCTCTGCTTTAAGTAATGAAGTTTACTTCTGGCGATGGATGATCGATAGCAGCACTCTTGCGATCGATGATTTAACAACCGTGAATATAGATGAACAAGAAAATGACATCCAGTCAGTAATAAACCCCGTTGGACAGCGCAGTGAAGCAAGGAACACAGGCCACAAAGTACTGTCTTTGCGAATCCACTGATAAATCGGAAAGGCATGAAACATGTATACTTATCCTTTCACTTCTTCAAAAAAAAATATCACGATTGCTGCCTTACAAATTCTTTTCTCATTATCGCTCTTAGTGTTTGTCGGGTGCATAAGCGGATCCGACGGTAAAAGCGAGCATTCCGCGAGCACCCCAAATAGCGCACGTGATTCCGAGGGAAAAATAAATGATGTCGACTCGAATTCCACTGTCATGGCGTCGATGATTCGCAGAGATACTGACTCAGTGTCTTATCTCAGCGAGGAAGTCGAGAAGTCGTTATCATTCATTCTTTTTGAGATCGACAACATTTCACCGGAAGATATTCAGCGTGCCGACGAATTGGGAATAGGCCTGCCTCCGGACCTAAGTTGTCCATTGATTGAAGGGTTTGACTTGGATCAACCAGCGATTACCGATATTCGAATGAGTAATTCCGGGGTGGAGGAACTGTATCGCTTCAATTCGAGTCCGTATTTTAAAAAAAGCGGGAAAGTGCTTTTTCCTATGGTTTCAACAGTAAGGTATTTCGATAACAGAAGGATAGAGATTCACACTACTGTATACAGCGGCATTGATGCGTGCAAAAGGGCTTGGCTTGCCCTCGCGACTCATTACCGGTTGCCCTCCGCTCTCGTGGCGATTCCTCTTTCAGAGGTTGGTGTTACTTTGCTTGGTGAATCTATTTTCTATACTAATTTCGAGGATTCAAAAAATTATTTAGGCGCATATTACGCTTATCACAACGTGTTTATAGAAGTTCGAATACATCAAACCGACCCGCAGTATCTTGTCGATACAATAGTGTCAATCGACGATTATTTTTTCAGGCAACCCCTCGTTGAAACTCTCGATGACAGCGAATTCGCGCCTGTTATTAATCGCTTCGAACTTGAAAATAATCGAATCCACATCGGGGAGCGCTCGCATATTCGCCTCGAAGTCACCAATCCCGATTCAGAGCTTTCCGTTCCCGATCATTCCCTTCTCGAAGCGGGAATCGGGGTGAACTGGAGCGGGGACAAACCTTCCTGGCTTCGAATTACTGAGGGTATCGATGGACATCCATGGTATAGCCTAAAGGAAGACAGCGACTATGGAAACGTGTTTGTATATCCATTCGAGGAGGAATTCGTTCAAACTGCCAGAGTGGTTGATGGAGTAAGGGAGGTTGAAACTGTTAGCGCCGAACCGGGGACATATCCGCTCAGGATTACGGTTTTTAACGAGCGTGGACTGACAGCAAGCGCGGAAATTGAAGTAGTGGTGCTTCCGGAGCGCGAGCGACCGGACGATTCCGATGACGAATCGGACGAAGACCACAACCGAGGTCACGGGAACGACGACGACCGTCACGATGAAGATAACCCCGGTCAAGGTCACGGAAATCAGGGTGATGACCACGACAGAGGCCACGGAAATGACGATGACCGCCACGATGAGGATAATCCGGGACGCGAAAACCGAGATCCGTAGGTCTAACACCGTTGTTGAAATTACGTTCATGAAAATTGAAAGGGAATGGAGATAAAAATGGCTGATATGGTATGGGATCGAATTAACGACTTTGGCTCGGTCAGCATCAGTCTCGCTTCACCAGAGGACATCCGCTCCTGGAGCTACGGCGAGGTGAAGAAGCCGGAGACGATCAACTACCGCACGTACCGCTCGGAGCGCGACGGTCTGTTCTGCGAGAAGATCTTCGGGCCGGAGAGGGACTACGAGTGCTTCTGCGGCAAGTTCAAGGGGATCAAGCACAAGGGCAAGATCTGCGATCGCTGCGGCGTCAAGATCACGACGAGCCGCGTCAGGCGCAAGAGGATGGGTCACATCAACCTCGCCGCGCCGGTGGCGCACATCTGGTTCTTCAAGGCGATGCCGTCGCGCATGGGCGCGCTCCTCGGCGTGAAGACATCGAGTCTCGAGCGAGTCATCTATTACCAGGATTACATCGTAATCGATTCCGGAAGCGTCCCCGACCTCAAAAATCAGGAGCTTCTCACCGACGACGTCTATAAACGCCTGAAGCATCAGTACGGCGATACTTTCGAAGCCGGGAAGGGCGCGGAGGCGATCAAGAAGATTCTGTCGAGCTACGATCTCGACAAGCTCGCGATCGATCTCCGCACCGATCTGAAAAAGACGAAGTCGAAGCAGAAGATCAAAGACCTTATCAAGCGCATCCAGGTCGTCGAAAGCCTCCAGAAATCCGGGAACAAACCCGAGTGGATGATCCTAGACGTCATTCCGGTGATCCCGCCGGACCTCCGGCCGCTCGTCATGCTCGACTCGGGGCACTTCGCAACGAGCGATCTGAACGATCTGTACCGCAGGCTCATCAACAGAAACAACCGCCTCAAGAAGCTGCTCGAGCTGAACGCGCCGGAAGTCATCATCAGGAACGAAAAGCGCATGCTCCAGCAGAGCGTGGACGCGCTGTTCGATAACGCCCGCTGCCGTCGTTCGGTGCTTGGAACCGCGAACCGTCCGCTGAAGTCGCTGACGGATATGATCAAGGGCAAGCAGGGAAGGTTCCGCGAGAACCTTCTCGGAAAGCGCGTCGATTATTCGGGTCGCTCGGTTATCGCGGTCGGTCCGGAACTGAAGCTCCACCAGTGCGGCATCCCGAAGAAGATCGCGCTCGAACTCTACCAGCCGTTCATCATCCGGAGGCTGAAGGAAGAGAACAAGGCGGAGACGATCAAGACGGCGAAGAAGATGCTCGAGCGCAAGGACGAGCAGGTGTGGGACATTCTCGAGGAGGTCATCCACGATCATCCCGTGATGCTCAACCGCGCGCCGACGCTGCACAGGATCGGAATCCAGGCTTTCGAACCCGTGCTGATCGAGGGTAACGCGATCAAGATCCATCCGCTCGTGTGCGCGGGCTTCAACGCCGACTTCGACGGCGACCAGATGGCGGTGCACCTTCCGCTTTCCTGGGAGGCGCAGATCGAGGCGTGGACGCTGCTGCTTTCGACGAACAACATCTTCAGCCCCGCGCACGGCGGTCCGGTTATCGCGCCTTCGCAGGACATTGTCCTCGGCTGCTACTACCTGACGGTGGACCCCTACGTGAAGAACGAGGGCAAGCTGAAGGTTTTCGCGGACCGGAACGAAGTTTTCCTCGCGTACTCCCACGGCAAGGTGAAAATCCACGACGAAATCATCGTGAAGCTCGCGAAGAACAGGTTGGCAAAGGACGGTCCCGACAAGGAATACAGCCCGGAGAAGGGAAGGCTTCGCACAACGCCAGGAAGGGTGATCTTCAACGACATTCTTCCTCCGGAGATGCCTTATTACAACTACAAGATGTCGAAGCGCGCCATTAACGGCCTCATCGCTGATTGCCACCAGGTGACGAGGCGATCGCGCACGCTTCAGCTTCTCGACGATCTGAAGGATCTCGGGTTCAAAGCCGCGACGCTCGCTGGAATCAGCTTCTCGAAGAGCGACCTGCTCGTTCCGCCGGACAAGGCGGAAATCCTCGCGTCGACGCAAGGTGAGGTCGACGAGATCAATTCGCTGCACACGCAGGGTCTGACGACGGACTCCGAGCGCTACAATGAAATCATTCAGAAGTGGACCCACGCTCGCGAAATTCTTGGCGAGTCCGTTATGAAGACTCTGAAGAGCGACCCCCGCGGCATCAATCCCGTGTGGATCATGGCGGACTCTGGCGCGAGAGGCTCGATCGACCAGATTCGCCAGCTCGCGGGAATGCGCGGCCTTATGGCGAAGCCGAACGGAAAGATCATCGAGACGCCGATCCGCGCGAACTTCCGCGAGGGTCTGACGACGCTCGAATACTTCTCGTCGACCCACGGCGCGCGCAAGGGTCTCGCGGACACAGCGCTCAAGACCGCGGACTCGGGTTATCTGACGCGCAAGCTCGCGGACATCGGGCAGAACGTCATCATATCGATGGACGACTGCCGGACGAACATCGGAATCCGCAAAACCGCAGAAGTCAAGGGCGAGAAGACCGCTGTCCCGCTGTGGAAAAACATCCGCGGAAGAACCATCTGCGAGAAGCTCATCGACCGGAAGACCGGCGTGACCATCTGCGAAATCGACGATACGCTGACTGAAGACCAGTCGAAACAGATCGAGGAATGCGGATACGAAGTCGTCATCGTTCGCAGCGTCCTTACCTGCGAGGCGCCCTTCGGAGTCTGCCAGAAGTGCTACGGCTGGGACCTCAGCCGCGGGAAAATCGTAGAACTCGGGCTTGCGGTGGGCATCGTCGCGGCCCAGAGCATCGGGGAACCGGGCACTCAGCTCACGATGAGAACCTTCCACTACGGCGGCACCGCGACCGCGGCTGTCGCGAGTCCAAGCGCGCAAGTTATGAAGGCGGGCAAGGTCAAGTTCGAAGGAATCGAAATCGGAAAGAACCGCAAGGGTAAGCCCGTGTCTCTCACGAGAAACGGCGAGATCCTCATCGTCGACAACGACGACCGCGAACTCGAGCGCCACCAGATTCCCGTGGGCGCGGTGTTCGAGGTTCAGGAAGGCGACAAGGTTCCCGCGCGCAAAGTCATCGCCAAGTGGGATCAAAACAACCGCCCGATTCTTGCGAAGGAAACCGGAGTCGCCCGCTTCGAGGACATCATCGAGGGCGAAACCCTGAAGGTCGAGATAGTCGAGGGCGGCAAGCACCGACGCTCGATCATGGAGCACAAAGGCCAGCTTCACCCGCAGATTCTAATCGTCTCGAAGAAGAACGAGGAAGAGACCCTGGGCGTCTATACCATCCCGGAGGGCGCGCTCATCACTGTCGAGGAGGGCGAGGAAGTCTGGACCGGTGTCGAACTTGCGCGTACTCCGCGGGACGTAGGTGGCGTGCAGGACATCACGGGAGGTCTGCCCCGCGTGACGGAGCTGTTCGAGGCGCGAAGACCGAAGAATCCAGCGGTCATCAGCGAGATCGACGGCGTCGTCCAGATCGGCGAAAAGAAGCGCGGCAAGATCATCCTCACGATAAGGAGCGAATCCGGAGTCGAGCGCGAACACCAGATCCCCATCGGAAGTCACTTCCGCGTCGGGACGGGCGACCGCGTAAAGGCAGGAGAGCCGCTTATCGAAGGATCGCTCATACCGCACGACATCCTGCGCATCAACGGCACTGAAGCGCTGTTCCGCTACCTGATCGGCGAGGTGCAGAACGTGTACCGCAGCCAGAGCGTAACGATCGACGACAAACACATCGAGACGATCATCGCGCAGATGCTTCGCAAAGTGAAGATTCTGGAGCCGAACGACACGAATCTGCTACCGGAGCAGGTGATCGACAAGATTCGCCTTATGCGGGTCAACAAGGAGACCGAAGCCGACGGAGGCAAGAAGGCGAGCGCCGTCCCGCAGCTTCTCGGCATCACCAAGGGTTCGCTCCAGTCGGAGAGCTTCATCAGCGCCGCGAGCTTCCAGGAGACCACGAAAGTGCTCACGGAAGCGTCCATCGCGGGCAGAAAGGACGATCTCCTCGGTCTGAAGGAAAACGTTATCCTTGGGCATATGATCCCAGCGGGCACCGGATTCCGGAAGTATTCGAACGGAAAACTCGCCAAGTACCCGGGCATCGGCACGGGTTACAAGGTCGAAGACAGCGACTCGGAGGGAGCCGCGTGAAGATTTTTGAATTGGAAGATTTTTCAAGTGGAAGATTTTTTGAATTGGTTTGAAAGGGGCGGACCCCGCTGATAGGATTTCCGCCCTTCAAGGAACGGATTGTAAACGGAACGAAGGAAGTAATGCCGACGATCAATCAACTCGTACGCAAGAAAAGGAAGAAGCAGCAGAAGGTGTCGAAGTCTCCGGTGCTCGAGCGCTGCCCGCAGAAACGCGGCGTGTGCCTCAGGGTGCTCGCGACGACGCCCAAGAAGCCGAATTCCGCGCTCCGCAAGATCGCGAGAGTCAGGCTTTCGAACGGCAAGGAAGTCACGGTCTACATTCCGGGCGAAGGGCACAATCTGCAGGAGCACAGTATCGTCCTCGTTCGCGGCGGACGCGTGCGCGACCTTCCGGGAGTCAAGTACCACATCGTCCGCGGCAACCGCGACACGCAGGGAGTCGACGGAAGGCATCAGCAGAGGTCCAAATACGGCGTCCGGCGTCCGAAGAAGTCATAACGCAGTAAAAAAATAAGGATTGGTAAATGGCGAGAAAGTTCCAGAGCACAGAAGTATACCTGAAACCCGACCCGAAGTATAACTCGGTCGTGCTTTCGAAATTCATCAACTGCATAATGCTCGACGGCAAAAAGACCGCGGCGCAGAAGATCGTTTACGACGCGTTCGAACTCATGAAGGAGCGCATCACGGAGACGGGTCCGCTCGAGGTTTTCGAGAAGGCAGTCGAGAACGTGAAGCCGTTCATCGAAGTGCGCTCCCGCAGAATCGGCGGCGCCAACTATCAGGTTCCGGTCGAGGTCCGTCCGCGCCGAAAGCAGAGCCTTGCGTTCCGCTGGATCATCGCGGCTTCCCGCGGGACGAAGGGCAAACCGATGCATCGCAAACTCGCTGACGAACTCTGCAACGCGTTCAAAGGCGAAGGCACCGCCCGCAAGAAGCGCGACGACGTCCACCGCATGGCCGAGGCGAACAAAGCCTTTGCGCACTTCGCGTGGTAGCCGGCATTATTTTCGCCGTAATTCCGGGGTCCGATGCCGAAAAATCTCAGCGCGCTGCACGATTCCATCGTGAAGGATTTCTTCAGCGCAGCGGACCAACTTCGCGAAGAAGGGTATAAAGACGGCATCGAGAAGGGCATCGAGAAGGGCATCGAAAACGGAAAACTTGACGGCCTCTTCATCGGCATCGGCGGGATGATGAAAATCAAACTTCGGAAAAGACGGCTCTGCCTTGATGAAGTCTGTACGAGCTGTTCGTGACGTGAACAAACTCATCAAGATAGAGAAATTTATCGAGAAATCCGATTCGATCGACGAAGTGAGAAAACTTCTGAAGGGAATGAACGGAAATCATTAGCCGCGCACGTTTTTTCGATTTCCATGACTTCCGCTAGCGGCGACGATCTAAAATTGCCTCCTATGTGGGCAACGATTTAAAACCATCGATTCGGGGGATCAGATGACAAAATACGTTTACTTCTTCGGTGACGGAAAAGCCGAGGGCGCGGCGGCAATGAAACCGCTGCTAGGCGGGAAGGGTGCGAATCTCGCGGAGATGACGAATATCGGGCTTCCGGTTCCGCCCGGATTTACGATCAGCACGGAAGTGTGCGACTACTTCTACAAACATAAGAAGAGCTATCCTGGCACGCTGAAGAAGGAAATCGAATCGAGCCTCGCGAAACTCGAGAAGATGATGAAGCGCAGGCTCGGAGACGAGAAGAACCCGCTTCTCGTCTCGGTCCGTTCCGGAGCGGCTGTGAGCATGCCCGGGATGATGGACACGGTTCTAAACCTCGGGCTGAACGATACCAGCGTGCAGGGCCTTGTTAATCAAAGCGGGAACGAGCGCTTCGCGTATGACGCGTACCGCAGGTTCATCGCGATGTTCGGAAACGTCGTGATGGGAATCGAAGGCTCGAAGTTCGAGGAGAAGCTGAAAGCCGCGAAGAAAAAGCGCGGCGTGGAGAATGACACAGAACTCCTCGCGGACGATTTGAAAGCGCTCGTCCAGGAATTCAAGGCGGTGTTCAAGGCGCAGACGAAGACGGACTTCCCGCAGAACCCGAAGGAGCAGCTCCAGAGGTCCATCGACGCGGTTTTCGGATCGTGGAACAATGAACGCGCGATCGAGTACCGCAGAATGCACCAGATCGGAGATCTGCTCGGGACCGCGGTGAATGTGCAGTCGATGGTTTTCGGAAACCTCGGCGAGACTTCGGGAACGGGAGTCTGTTTCACGCGCAATCCGTCCACGGGAGAAAACTATTTCTATGGCGAATTCCTTATGAACGCGCAGGGCGAGGACGTCGTCGCGGGAATCCGCACGCCGCTTCCGATACTGAATCTTCAGGAGGTGATGCCGGACGCGTACAAGAAACTCCTCAAGGTGCGTTCGCTGCTAGAGCGACACTACAAGGACATGCAGGACATCGAGTTCACGATCCAGGATCGCGAGCTTTACCTCCTCCAGACCCGTAACGGAAAGCGAACCGGCGCCGCGTCGGTCCGGATTGCGGTCGATCTTCTCCGGCAGGGGCTGATCAACGATCGCATCGCGCTGACCAGGGTGGATGGCTCGAGCATCGAGCAGATGCTGTTCCCGATACTCTCGGAGAAGTCGAAGCAGCACGCGGAGCTGGTCGGGACGGGGCTGCCCGCGGGTCCGGGCGCGGCGGTCGGAAGGATTTACTTCACCGCGAAGGACGCGGAGCACGCCTTCGAGGCGGAGCGCGCCGCCGCGAAGCGCGAGAACCGCAAGGCGGACGCGATAATCCTGGTTCGCGAGGAGACAAGTCCCGAGGACATCAAGGGGATGAAAGTCAGCGTGGGAATTCTCACCGCCCGCGGGGGAATGACGAGCCACGCGGCGGTGGTCGCGCGGCAGATGGGCAAGTGCTGCATCGTCGGATGCTCCGCGGTCGAAATCGCGGAAGACAATTCTCACTGCGCCATCGGCGGCCGCAAAATCTCGAAGGGAGACTGGCTCAGTCTCGACGGAACCCACGGCCAGGTTTTCTTAGGCAATCTCGAAGTCAGCGACAGCGAGGTGATGCAGGTTCTCGACGGCAAAATCAAGCCAGAGAAGTCGGAGGTGTTCGCGTACTACGACACGATGATGAAAATCGCTGACAAGTACCGCACGCTGAAGGTCCGCACCAACGCGGACACGCCGAGGGACACACGCCGCGCGAGGCAGTTCGGCGCGGAGGGCATCGGACTCACGCGCTCGGAGCACATGTTCTTCGACGACGAGCGCATCATCGAGGTGCGGAAGATGATCTTCGCCGCGGAGCCTTACGCGAAGTTCCGTCGCGCGATCGCCGTGTTCGAGCGAAAAGATCAACTCTCCCGGGACGATCAGGCGAAGCTCGCGCAGCTTCGAAAGGAATCGAAGGAGCCGGAGCGTCAGTTCCGCGCCGCGATCGAGAAGATTTACAAGTTCCAGCGCGACGACTTCGAGGGAATCTTCAGGGAGATGGATGGGCTTCCCGTAACGATCCGTCTGCTCGATCCGCCGCTGCATGAATTCCTGCCGCGAAAGGACGAGGACGACAAGATCAAAAAGATAGCAAACGAACTTGGCGTATCGACCGAAGAGATCAAGCATCGCATCGTCAGCCTGCACGAGTCGAACCCGATGCTCGGCCATCGCGGGTGCCGGCTGTCGATCACGTATCCCGAGATCTGCGTTATGCAGGTGCGCGCGATAATCGACGCGGCCTGTAACGTCGCGAAGAAGAAGACTACCGTGATTCCGGAGATAATGGTGCCGCTCGTCGCGGAGAAAAAGGAATTCGACTATCTCGAAAAGATGATTCGCGAAACGGCTGATGGCATCCTCGCGAAACGCGGCGTGAAGCTGCACTATCTTGTCGGCACGATGATCGAGATTCCACGCGCAGCGGTGATGGCGGCCGGCATCGCGGAAACCGCGGAGTTCTTCAGCTTCGGAACCAACGACCTGACGCAGATGACCTACGGCTTCTCGCGGGACGACGTCGAGAAGTTCGTCGGCGAGTACATCGAACACGACATCCTCGCAGCCGATCCATTCCAGACCCTCGACCAGAAGGGCGTGGGCCAGCTTATAGCGATGGGGATCGAACGCGGAAGGTCCACCCGGAGCGACCTCAAGATCGGCATCTGCGGCGAGCACGGCGGCGATCCCGCGAGCGTCGTATTCTGTCACAACGTGGGGATGAACTACGTGAGCTGTTCGCCGCTACGGGTTCCGACCGCGCGCATCGCCGCGGGTCAGGCGAAGGTTCGCGAACTCGAGGCGTCTTTCGGAAAACGCTCGAAAGCCTCGCGCAAGGGCAAGAAGTCGCTCCGCGCTAAACGCTCGTAGTTCTATTACGAATTTTGCGCAGCACCGCTACAGACTTTGAACGGAGGCGAGTTGTCTGAAACTGCGAATAGTCCCGTCCCCCGAAGAAGGCGAGTTCTAAGAAAGGTTCTTCTCGCGCTGCATGTGCCAATCATCCTGCTTGCGGCGGTTTTGGTTTACCGCGCGGGGACGATGGAGTCGCGGCAGATTGCAGTCCCGCTGGTGGAGCGGATCGAAATCGACGAAGCCGCCGCGGCGGAACTGCTCGGAGCCGCGGTAAGGTACGAGACGGTTTCCCACGGAAATCCGGAAGAGCAAATCCGGGAGCCATTCGCGCGGTTCCGCGAGTTCCTGCGGGCGACGTTTCCGCGTCTGTACGAAGCGATGACCTACGAAACCGTAAGCGAGCACAGCCTGCTTTTCGAGTGGGAGGGAACCGACGCGAGCCTCGACCCAGCGCTGCTGATGGGGCATTACGACGTCGTTCCGATCGAGCCGGGGACGGAGGCTGAGTGGGAGCACCCGCCGTTTTCGGGGGAGATCGCGGACGATTTCGTCTGGGGCCGCGGCACGCTCGACGACAAGGGCACGGTGATCGCGATTCTTTCCGCGTGCGATCGGCTGATCGAAGACGGGTACAAGCCGAAGCGGACGCTATACCTCGCGTTCGGCCACGACGAGGAGATCGGAGGAAGCGACGGCGCGGCGAAAATTTCGGAGTTGCTCCAGTCCCGCGGCGTCAGACTCGACTACGTGCTCGACGAGGGCGGCACCATCGCGGACGGCATCGTAGGCGGCGTAGACAAACCCGTGGCGCTGGTTGGAATCGCGGAGAAGGGTTATCTGAGCGTCGAACTCGTCGCGACGGGCGATGGCGGGCATTCGTCAATGCCTCCGCGCGATACGGCGGTCGCGCTTCTCGCGAGCGCGATCGCGAAGCTGAGCGAGAATCAGTTCCCCGCGCGGATTTCCGGACCCGCGGGCGACATGCTCTCCTTCCTCGGCCCGGAGATGGGGTTCACAAGCAGGCTTGCGATTGCAAACCTCTGGGCGCTCGACTGGCTCGTGATTCGAAAATTCGCGGCGCAGCCTTCGACCGACGCGATGCTGCGCACGACTATCGCGCCGACCATCCTTCGTGCGGGAGTGAAGGACAACGTGATTCCGTCAGAGGCTCGTGCGACCGTGAATTTCCGCATCCTTCCGGGCGACACGACTGAGTCGGTTATCGCGCACGTGCGGGAGCTGATCGCTAGCGATCGGATCGAAATCCTTGCGACGGACGAAGGCCGGGATCCGAGCAAGGTTTCGAGCACGAGCGCAGAGCAGTTCATATCGCTGCAGAAGACGATTTCCGCAATGTTCCCGGATGCTATCGTGTCGCCTTACCTCGTGCTCGGCGGCACCGACTCGCGCCATTACGAGCCGCTAAGCGACAACATCTACCGTTTCCTGCCGCTGGTATTTAAAAGCGAGGATCTGGAACGACTGCACGGAACGAACGAGCGCATCGCGGTGAAGGACTTCGCTAACTGCATCAGGTTTTTCTTTCAGCTCATTAAGACGACGTGCGGGTGAGATAGTCAGTGGTTGGAGTTTCTAAATCCGAAATCACTTGCCCTCTACTCTCTACTCCCTGTTCCCCCTCCCGGGACCATCGCTCCGTCCGGGATTGTCATCGTCGTGGCGGTCGTCGTCGTTCCCATGACCTCGGTCGTGATCGTTGTTATCGGGTTCGTCGCGCCATCCGGGAACGTCGCGGCTATCATTATTGTCGTTCCGGTTCCGGTCGTCTCCCTGATGGTCGTTATCATGGCCATCATGTTGTCCATTACCGCGACCGGGATTATCTTCGTCATTGTG
>JANLHZ010000082.1 GCA_024653775.1 Planctomycetota bacterium
GCGGGCATTTCGACGACGGGAAGATCGACTTCCGGAAGCTCCGCGGGAGTTTCTGGAGCGGGCATTTCGACGACGGGAAGATCGACTTCCGGAAGCTCCGCGGGAGTTTCTGGAGCGGGCATTTCGACGACGGGAAGATCGACTTCCGGAAGTTCCGCGGGAGTTTCTGGAGCGGGCGTTTCGACGACAGGAAGATCGACCTCCGGCTCAAGAAGCGCGCTTTCGGTCTCCGTCACGCGCGAGAACTCCATTTCCATCTCCGGCAAAGTGAACTCGTCTTCGCCGGGCTGAGCCAGGGCCACCGGCGGCGGCGGCGGACCCGCGACGGGCGGACGCAGAGGGCGCTCCTCCCGGTTCCCCGGACGAGTTGGCGCGGGATGCGTCTCGAAGGTTAACGCTGGTCGTTCCGACTCGTCGATCGGTCCGTCCAGATGTTCATGTTCGTCGTCGCCCTCATGGATTTCGGCAGGATGATGCTCGTGTTCCGGAGTTTCCGGCTCTGGCTCGCTCGTGTCTTCCGGACTGACCGACCGCGAGCCGGGCCGCGGAATAGCGGCGAGCGGAAGGTCCATTCCGTCGTCTTCGAGTTCGCCCTCGCCGGTTCCAGTCGGGGCGCCTCCCGTGGTCTCTTCAGCAAAACTCGCTGGAGCTAAAACCGCAAGCAATATTGTGAGAGTGGTTACAAGTTTGATCATTTTTGCTTCCGATATTATAAATTTGCATGGATGCTATCATAAAATGATAGTACGGAGCCGCGAAGTGCGGCAACGCAAATCCGATTACCTCTGCGGGCTAACGCCCGCGGGATAACACCTGCGCCTTCTACAGGTTAAAAAATTAACGCTCCAGCTTTTCGAACGTTTGTTCCTGAATGAACGATTCTCACTCTGGCGCATTACATGATTTCGATTTCGAAAGAACCAAACGCAATATGAAGAACACTGGCGTCATACTCGGAATGATGGCACTCGCGCTGCTCATATTCTTCGGCATCGCCTACTTTCTCGCAGGCGGCGAAAACAGCAAACCGGAAGATTGGGGCGCGATTCCGGATGGTCGTCCGGACGAACGCGAAGACAATGAGCGCGATGTTCCGAGAAACGAACCCGAAGGAAACGGGACGGAAACTATCGAAACTCCAGAGCCGCAGGAGCCGGAGGTCAGGACGGAAGGAACTGAAGTCCAAGATTCGAACACTCCTCCGCCGGAGGCAATCGAACAGCCGGTCGAGCAGATCGAAGGCACCGGACCGAACGAGGGTCTCGTTTTCGCGCACATCGAGGACGAGAACGGCCAGCCCATACCGGGCGCGAGGCTCGACATAATCATGGCGACGAACCCGGCGTATTTCGGGGATTCCGATAGTAACGGCGACGTCCGGATTCCGATGGTCCGAAGGGGAACGATGCTCTGGCAGATGCGCGTCACTCATCCCGAGTATCAGATGTACTGGGAGTACAACAAGACGGTCGAAGCGGGAGTCGTCAACGACTGGGGCACGGTAACGCTCAAAAAAGGCGGCGCGCTGAACGGAATCGTAGTCGATGGCGAAGGCAAGGGCGTTCCAGGCGTGATAGTCTCCATCGAAGGCGGAGGCGTGATCACCAGAAATACCCAGCGCGACCTCGACAAACGAAAACTTGTAACGGACGACGAGGGAAGATTCAACGCCGACGGACTACAGCCGGGGACGTACGTGATGCGCGTGTTCGATGGGAAGGAAGGCAGCGGAGACGATCTAGGCGAACCGATGACCGCGTTCCAGTTCGTTCACATCGACGGCATCAACACGCGCGAAGTCGTGCTGACGGTTAAACCTCTGGTCGAGTTCACCGCGCACATTCTCTTCGGAGGAGTCGGGATGCGCGCCCGCACCGCATTCTCGATCCACACCAACGTCTCGGGCTTCACGTCGAGCGCGCAGTCGACGGACGCGCGGAACATCGTCAGCGGAGTTCTAGAAGGGGAAGGCCTGCTGAAAATCGAGATTCCGCCCGGCGAGCACGAACTCGTCATACAGGAAGCCAAGCTCAGATTCGTGATTCCGGAAGGCGTCGAAACCTTCGAGCAGACCTTCGACCTCCGCACTAACGGAGTCCGTCTTCAGGTTATCGACTTCACAACGGGCGCACTCGTTCCGAAGCAGACCATCGTCACCGTCCGTGACCCCGGAATGCCGCGGGAGCAGGATCTCTGGCTTTCGAGCCTGCTCGACCAGCGAAAGATCGTCCTTTCGTCCGCCACGGGCGAAATTACCGTGCCGCTGTCCCGCGGGAGCTATAACCTCGTCGTTGTCGTAAACGGCGTCGGAAGCTGGGTGGTTCCGGTTACAGTCGTCGCGGACGGAATCATCACCCAGGAACACAGGATCGACGGCTCGCTTCGGAGCGTAGTCTTTAACGGCAAGCTGAACGGACTCACCGCGGAGTTCCAGCCAGAGACGTACGTCACCATCCAGACTATGACGACGGGAATCGTGATCGACTCGAGATGTCCGAACGCGGACGGGACGTTCACGATGAACAACCTGAATCTGAACGAGCATTACGTCCTGCAAGTCCACCTCCCGACGGGACGACGGTACAGATTCGACGTACACATCAATCCGGCAATGGTCAACGAGCAGCAATCCTACCGCCAGGAGTTCGAGCTGCGCTGATTTCTTGTTCATCTTCCTTGAACCTTTACGCAGCAAAAGTCATCATGCTCGCTTGGCAGCGTGAGGAAATCATGTTCACAGGAATCATCGAGCATCTTGGCGAAGTCGTGCACATCGAAAAGTCTGACGAGAAAGCGCAGATCCAGATCGATCTCGGACCCTGCGCCGCGGGGATCGAAGTGGGCGACAGCGCCTCTATAAACGGCGTCTGCCTTACAGT
Source organism: Planctomycetota bacterium (assembly GCA_024653775.1). Taxonomy (GTDB): domain Bacteria; phylum Planctomycetota; class UBA8742; order JACQVU01; family JANLHZ01; genus JANLHZ01. The sequence goes on from JANLHZ010000082.1 coordinate 2,880, forward strand.
TGTCGAAATTCAGGACAAGATCGCGCGCTTCGACGTGATAACGGAAACACTCGCAAGGTCGAACCTCGGAAAGCTGGCCGCCAGGAGCAAGGTGAACTGCGAGCGCGCGATGCAGGCAGGCGCGCGGTTCGACGGACATTTCGTGCAGGGCCACGTCGACTCCGTCGCGCAGATTCTATCGAGGGCGGAGGGGAAGGGCCAGACGCTGATCACCATCGAAATTCCGGGGGAATTCGCGCACTACGTCGTCCAGAAAGGCAGCGTCACCATCGACGGCATCAGCCTCACGGTGGCAGGCATCGACAGCGGAACGTTCAGCGTCGCGCTCATTCCGCTTACACTCGAAAAAACGACCCTCGGCTTCAAGGTTCCGGGGGATTCGGTCAACATCGAGTTCGACCTCATCGGCAAGTACGTCCTGCGATATTTCGCGGTGCGCGAGGAATTCGCGCTCGAAGAAGACAATCTCCGGGACTGGGGATACGACTGGTGATTCAATTACGAATTACGAATAAAATCAAAAATCAAAAATAGAATGTGTGTGTTCGGGCGAGGTGAAAACTTTTTGAAGGAGATGGAAATGAAATCGATCAGAACTGTTCTTTGCCTTGCAATCATTTTCGCGGGGCTGGCGCTTTCCGCCTGCGGTGATGGCGCGTCAGACAAAAAGACCATCACGATCTATTGCGCCTGGGACGACGTCTATTCGAGGCCGATTATCGAGGCTTTCGAAAAGGCGAATCCGGGCTACAAGGTCGACTTCGTGCCCGACCAGGAAGCGAACAAGACTTCCTACCTCGTAACTAGAATCATCGAGGAAAAGGCAAACCCGGTCTGCGACGTATTCTGGAACAACGAATGCGGGCAGTCCCTGATTCTGAAATCCGAGGGACTTCTCGACGCGTACAAATCTTCGAACGCGGAGGCGATACCCGCGGAGTTCAAGGACGCGGACGGCTACTGGACCGGGTTCGGCGCCCGCGCGCGCTGCATCATCTATAACTCAACTAAGATCGACGCTGCCGCGGCGGAGAACCTCGGCTATCAGAGCTTCGTCGACGCGCAGTACAAGGGAAAGGCCGTGATGGCGACCGTCGGAAACGGAACCACCGCCACCCATCTTGCAGCGCTTCGTCAGCTCTGGGGAAAGGACAAGACAGACGCCTACGTCGCGGCATTGCTCGCGAACGACGTCACATTCGATCCCGCGGGCAACGCCGCGGTCGCGAAGAGGGTCTCGATGGGAGACTTCTGGTTCGGGTGGACCGACACCGACGACTACAACTCCACGAAGAAACAGAACGACAAGGTCGGCATCGTTTTCCCGAAGTCCGGTAGCGCCGAATATTCTGGCGGGACGCTCGTCCTTCCGAATACCGTGATGCTAATCAAAGGCGCACCGAATCCGGAAGGCGGCAAGCTGCTCATCGACTGGATTCTCCGCGCGGAGACCGAGAAAACCCTCGCGGACGGAACTCCCGTGCAGGCTCCTCTGCATCCCGGCGTCGACTGGAGCACCGACATTCCCACCTGGACCAAGGGATCTATCGACGGCCTCGACCGCCTCAACAGCCAGCTTTCGGGCAAGTGGGAGGACGTTGGAAAGCTGATCAGGGAATACAGTTTCGTCAAGGCCGACGAGATGAT
>JANLHZ010000095.1 GCA_024653775.1 Planctomycetota bacterium
GCACCTGGGACCGCGGACGTCCTCGTCCGCAAAAGCCGTCAAACGTCTCGTTTGACGGCTCCGAATTATCGATGTCGCTTGCTTGAGATAGTTTCTTAGGACAACGAGTTCTAATATCACTGCGCGTTCCAGATGAACTCTATCGGAGCGTCGACGTCTTCGCCGAGGCTTTTGTGCACCGGGCACGCGCGCGCCGCGGCTTCGAGGCTCGTTCTCGATTTCTCGTCCAGATCGAGCGGTACGCGGACCGTCACGGGCAGATACTTAATCCTACGAGGGCCTTCCGTCGCCATATTCTTCTCGACGTGCGCGGTGGTGCCTTTAAGCTCGATTCCGCGGTTCGTCGCCCAGAGAGCCATTATCGTCAGCAGGCAGCATCCGAGCGCGGCGCCGACGAGGTCCGTCGGACTGAACTTCGAACCGTCTCCGCCGTTATCCACGGGCGGCGACGTCATGATCACCGCGCCGCTCGGGCCGTGCGTAGCGCGGCATCCGAGGTTCCCTTCGTAAACGACGTCGATTTCAACTGCCATATTCCCCTCGCTTCACATAGTTTTCAAACTTAGGAGTCGTGACAAAATAAGTTACCGTTTTCACATCACATCTTCACGTCATCTTCGTTTCGCGCTCGGTCGCCCAATCCTCACCGGAACTATAGCTACGCCTTCGGTTGGGCTTCCTCTCGCAAAACGAACCCGAAGCAAATCTGTGCGCGAAATTCGCCAACTTATTTTGCCACGACTCCTTGAATCGAGTATACAAAAAAAGAGGGAGAACAATCTCCCTCTCTTCAAAAAGCGATTTCGTGTCAGAGATCATTGATAGCCGAGGTAAGCGTGAAGCTCCCGCTCGGTCATAAGCTCGACCTTGAGTTCGAGCGCGCGTTCGTAATTCTCGTCCAGTTCGTACTCCTGGCCGATGATGAGCACGTCGACGGAAGGATCGATCTTTTCGACGACGTTGGCGCCGGCCTCGATAAGAAGCTGCCTTGCGTGTTCCTTCGAGAATCTCGTCGCACGTCCTCCGAAGGTTCCCGCGAAGGCGAATGTGCGGAACTCTCCCTGGTCGAACAGTGGGCTGAAGATCAGATCTCCGGGATAGATCGGCGTGTTCTGGTCTTCCTCGATCAGCGCGCACTGGGAGAAGTGGTTCCCGAGCATCAGTCGAACTTCGATCGTTCCTTTCGTCGTCCTGCCGCCGCCTCTTTCCGGCGTGAAGACGGTGAAGCGCATGTTCGGCTGTATGCCGTCCTGGTTTCCGAGGTTGATGTAGATATAGTCGTTCTCGCGATCGACGTACGTCACCACTCCGTCGGGATCGTTCCTGCGCTCCTGCCGGCGCTGGCCGCGCTGGGTCAGGTATTGCTGCTGCTCCTTGAGCTGCTGGATCTCGCGTTCGAGTCGGACGGACGTTTCCTGCGCGGCGTCGAGCTGATTTCTGAGCGTCTGCGCGTCGGTCGAGTGAACCCTGCGGATTTCCGAAATGATCATCGGCTCCATCTGGCCGAGTTGATCCTGAAGGCTGGTCGCGCGCTGGTTTAAAGACTGTGTCTGGGACTGGAGGTCTCTCGTCTGCTGCGTGATTCTGTTGTTCAACTGCGTTTCGCTGGTTTTGAACGCGGCCTGCTTCTCCTTGTAGAGGCGCAGGACGATTTCAAGCTGCTCGTAGAGAATGTGGTTCGCGTTGACGAGTTTCTCGATGAGTCTGTCCTGGTGGAGCAGCACGAGGTAGAAGTTGATGCCCTTGCCCGGCTCGCCGTCTGGGGCGAGAGTCTCGCCGCGCGTGATGTTCGTCTTCTGAATCCTCTGCAGCGGCTGGTCGCCGATGAAAATCGGTGTGCCGTTGTCGTCGGTCGCGTCGTTCGCGTCGCGGATGAGCTGATCGATGTCCTCCTGCTTGGTTTCAAGGTTCGCGAACCAGTATTTCTGAGTCTGTCGGTTGCGAATTTCGTACAGAGCAAGTTCCGTGTCCGACACCGTGTTGTTGTCGAGGATCGAGTAGCCGAGAACGCCGCTGATTTCCTTCAGTTTGTTGTTCATCGACTCGACTTGCTGCTTCTGTTTGGCGAGCAAGTCCTGATTCGCGCGATGTTCTGTTTTGAACTCGACGAGATCGTTGTTCTTCTGGACTGCGAAGACTGTCGCTAGTGCGCCCCACACTAGACCGAGCACGAGCAGTATGACTAGTACCGCGTTTCCCTGTTTGCGATGCAGCATCTAAGTTTCCTCTGATCCGGGGGAATCGATTTGCTGGGGGAAAATCTGTGAGGATGGCAATATAACGCATGGCATGCGTCATAGTCAAGCGGAAATGACGTTTCGAATTTCGAATTTCGAATTACGAATGAAAAAACCAACTACAAACTTTCCGACTACTGACTACTGACTACCGACTACTAATTCTTTTAAGGCTTTCTTGAGGTTTTTGGTCTGAACGTTTACATTCCTCGGATTATTACTAGTACTGAACCCGTTAAATTTCGATCGCCGCATGATTAATTTGGAGCTTAAAATGAGAAATCTGTTTCTCGCAACATTGGTTCTGGCTTCGATCTCAGCCTGCAAACCAAAGGAACCCGCGCCGGAGCAGCCGGGAATCGAAGAAGTAACTCCCGCGGAAACGCCGAGAAACGAAAGGTCCGGTAACTCCGGAACGTCCGGTACTCAGGCGAACGGGAACTCGAGCGAGGTTTCGACCACTGCGCCCACCGAGGACGAAAATCAGCAAAGAATCTCGGAACTCTGCGCGGACGGCAAGATCGCCTGGGATGAGGACGACTACTCCGGAGCGCGTGAATCCTACCTCGAAGCCGTCGGGCTTGGATGCGACGATCCGGTGATTCTGGCGAAAATCGGGTACACGTACTTCCGCGAACTCAAGGAAGCGCGGGATTTCACTTCTCCAAACTATATCAACGCAACGACGTACTACCGTCGCGCGGTGGAAGCCGGCGCTCCGGAAAGGGATAAGCTGACTCTGGTCTGGCTGCTCTCCCACAACCGTCAGAATTCCCAGGAAGTGCTCGATCTCATCGGCGACTTGGACACGATGGGCGAAGGCAAGTTCTACACCCAGCTATGCAAGGGCCTCGCGTACCAGGGGATCGAGAAGTGGGGCGAAGCTGTCGCGGAGTACACGAAACTGATCGATCTCGCGGAACCTCCCGCGGCGGCGGAAAACGGCACTCCGTGGGCGGAGGTGAAGTGGCGCGCACTTTACTGGAGAGGCAAGATCTATGATTATCGCAAGGGCGAGCTTGCGCTTGCCGTCGCCGACTACGAAGCATCCGTAGCGACAAGACCCGACAGCGTCGGCGTGGTCGCGTGGAAGTCGAACGTGCAGGCGCGGGCGAACGAACTGAAACACATTCTGGAACAGGCAAACGCGCCCGCGGAAAATCCGGAGGAAGCCCCCGCGGCGCCTCCGGCTGAAACGCCCGCGGAAACACCGACACCACCGGCGGAAGCTCCCGCGACTCCACCGGCGGAAACCCCCGCAGCACCTGCGACTCCGCCCGCGGAAACCCCGGCATCTGGCACCGGTGGATGAACATTTTATTCGTGCCGTCTACGAATTTATTGTACTATTTTTGTCGGTTTAGCTTCCACGCGGCGCAAACCTGAAAATATTACAGAAAATTCGCAGACGGCACCAAATAAATGTAAGGGAATACTCGAATGTCGAAAATCTCGTGGACTGGCACAAACGACTACATCGCAAGTCCAGCGCTCACCGCGGATGTGAACGCCGCGATTGCGCTTGGAAGGCCACTGCTTGTAAAGGGCGAGCCGGGAACCGGAAAGACGCTGCTTGCAAGGTCGATTGCGGAAGGCCTCGGAATGCCGATGCTGACGTGGGACATCAAGAGCACGACGAAGGCGCAGGAAGGGCTTTACGAGTACGACGTGGTCCGACGACTGAACGACGCCCGCTTCGGAGAGGGGGACATCACCCAGCTAGAGAATTACATCGACCTCGGCGTTCTTGGAAAGTCGTTCGAAGTGGATGAACGGATCGTGCTGCTGATAGACGAGATCGACAAGGCGGACATCGAGTTTCCGAACGACCTTCTGAAGGAACTCGATCTGATGGAGTTCACCGTTCGCGAGACGAACCGCGTCGTGAAGGCGAAGCACCGCCCGATCGTTATCATAACGTCGAACGCGGAGAAGGAACTGCCGGACGCGTTCCTTCGCAGGTGCGTGTTTCATTACATCGAGTTCCCCGACACCGAAATGATGCGGAAGATCGTCGGCGTACACTTTCCGGACCTCGAAGAGAAGCTCGTGCAGCGCGCGCTTTCGCGGTTCTACTTTCTCCGGAGCGTCGAGGCTCTGCGCAAGAAACCGTCGACCTCCGAATTCCTCGACTGGATTTTCGTGCTCCTCCACGGCGGAGTCAGCGCGGACCGCATCGAGAAGGACATCCCGTACATCGGCTCGCTGATCAAAAAGGAAACCGACCTTACGTATCTGAAGCAGGCGCGGCACATACGAAATTAATAATTAACAATTGTTAATTATTAATTACCCACACGTCTATATTTTTATTTCGTTAACTTTCGATCCACACACATGCCGAAGAAAGTTGTCTATTTCATCGTCGCGGCTTCGCTGTTTGCAAGCGCTGTGATTCTTATGTTCGTTCTGCGGGCTGTGCTGCTTACTGACGAGACGCCGGAGGAATCAAGGACCGTGATGACCTTCATCACTTACGGCGTGCCGTTTCTGGACATCGTCATCGCGGCGTTTTTCGTTTACAAGGGAATCACGATGGAAAACGAATAGCGAGGAACCGCCTCGCGCTACTTTGCGCGTGTCGCGGCTCGCAGATTTCCGCCCGCTCTTCGGCAATGACGAAGATACCTCGCGAACTTCCAGATTTCGGGACTATGCCGCCAGCTTTTGCGGTATCTCCTGAATCTTTCGCGCTCGTTCAGCGTCCGCGTCTGCGAAGTCCGAGGCGAGTTCAAGCTGCTTCGAGAGGAGAGTTTCATAAAGCGCCTCCTTTGTTCCAGGTCAATCCGCCAAATGAATTATACCCCGGCCTTTGCCGTTCGCGCGTGTCGATCAGCTCTTTTCAACGACGATTTTCAGGGTTTCGTCACCGACCTTCGCGGAAGGAGCGTCGAGAGCGCTCACGCGCTCGATTTTATCCGCGAGGAGTTCGTCGGTAAGCCACGCCTTGTGCGCCTCGACCGCCTTTGCGACCCTGTCCGAACTCTCGAACGCAACGCGGATGCGATCCGATACCTCGAGTCCGCCGCTCTTGCGAAGATCCTGCGCCTGGCGGTTGAAATCCCGCGCGATTCCCTCGAGGATCAGCTCTTCCGTAAGAGTCGTATCGAGAGCGTAGAACGCGCCGTAGTCGGATAGCGCCGCGATGTTCGCGGGTGCGTCATAGCTGATGAGCAAATCTTCCTTCGTCAGCACTGCGTCCTCTCCGTCGATACTGATCTTCACCGCGTCCGCCGCGAGTCCCTTGTCCAGCTCCGCCTTGTCCATCTGCTTCAGCGCTTCGCCTAACTTCTTCATTATCTTTCCGTACTTCGGCCCGACGGTTTTGAAGTTCACGCCGACCTTGCGCGAGACGAGTCTGTCCTCGGCGTCGATCAGCTCGATGGATTTCACGTTGATCTCCTCCATCACCTCCTGCGCGAAGTGCGCGTCCTGCAGAATCCTGCGGTCGAACTCGTCCCGCGGCTTGATGGCGAGTTTCGAAAGCGGCTGGCGGATCTTGACCTTCGTCTGATTGCGCAGCGAAAGCCCTGCGTTCTTGGTGCGGATCACGCACTCGACGCTGCGTTCGAGTTCATTATCGATGAGCGCTTCGTTGACCCGCGGATATTCGCAGAGATGGATAGACTCCGGCGCGTCAGGGTCGACGCTGCGAACGAGATTCTGGTAAATCTCCTCCGTCAAAAACGGAAGCATCGGCGCCTCGATTCGGATCAGCGTCGTGAGCACCTCGTAGAGCGTTCTGTACGCGCTCATCTTGTCGTTGTCGCTTTCGCTTTTCCAGAAACGCCTCCGCGACCTTCGCAGATACCAGTTGCTGAAGTCGTCGTCGAACTTCTCGAGCGACGCCATCAGACGGTAGATCGCGAATTCGTTAAACGCCTCGTGCGCGCTCGCGATCAGATGCTGGAGCTTCGAGAGAATCCAGCGGTCGAGTTCGTTCGTGGGACCGCGGACGTCCTCGTCCGCCTTTGAAACATTACCTTGGCTACCTTCCTTCGCGGACTGATCGTCCGCGTCATGCGGACGGGGACGTCCGCGGTCCCAGCCCGGCTTCCACCCGTCGACATTCGCGTAGGTCACGAAGAAGCTGTAACAATTCCACTGCGTCAGAAGCTTCCTGCGGACCTCGTCGTCCAGATGCGTCTTCTTGTCTCCCGAGTGATGGATGTCCGGGAAGTTGAGGTTCTGTGTGGGGTTCTGCGCCGCATAGATGTAGCGCATCACCTCGGCGCCGATGGTTTCCGCCGCGTCGTCGAAGGCGATTGCATTGCCCTTCGATTTGTGCATCTCCTCGCCGTTTTCGTCGCGAACGAGCGCGTGCCCGAGCAGCACTTTGAAAGGAGCGCGCCCATCCATCATCGCGCTCATCGCAAGCAGCGCGTAGAACCAGTTGCGGAACTGCCCAGGGAAACACTCGACAACGAAATCCGCCGGGAACCATTTTTTCCAGTAGTCCGGGTCGGTATTGAAGTGGACCGTCGAAAACGGAACGATGCCCGCGTCGAGCCACGGGTTGCCGACGTCCTCGACCCGGCTCGCGACCCCTCCGCACTTCTCGCACTTCATCTTCACCGCGTCCACATACGGACGATGCGGCGTGTGCCCCTCGAATTCGTCCCAGCCGGCGGTCGCGCGCTCGCGCAGTTCCTCGTATGAGCCGACCACCGTGAACCAGCCGCAGTCCTTGTCTTCGCATTGCCATATCGGTAGCGCGAGCCCCCAGAAGCGCTTTTTCGAGATCATCCAGTTGCCCATATTTTTGAGCCAGTCCTGCTCGCGGGCTTCGCCGTCCTTCGGAATCCAGCGGATGTCCGCGACGACTTTCTGGATGCGATCGCGCCACGCCATATCGATGAACCACTCGTCCACGAGGCGGAACACAAGCTCCTCTTTGCAGCGCCAGCAGTGCGGATAGACGTGAGGATAGCTCTCCTTCGCGACGAGCACGCCGCGAGTTTTGAGGTCGGCTGCGATGTCCTCCGCTACGCTGTGAACGCTCCTACCAGTCCACTCGCCGAAGCCTTCGACGTAGATCCCCTCCTCCGACAGCGGCGCGATCTTGCAAAGCCCGAGCTCCGTCCCGAGCCGCGAGTCCTCCGCGCCGCAGCCTGGAGCGATGTGCACGATGCCCGTGCCTTCCGCGCCACTGACCTCGTCCCAGGCGATAACCTCGTGGCATTCGATACCAGATTTCGTTACGTCCTTCGTAGGTCCATAAGGCGTCAGCCCGCCGGCGCGCTGCTGCGCCTCGAGATGATCGAACGGACCGACGTACTTCAGCCCGACTAGTTCGCTTCCCTTCATTTCTGCGAGGACTTCGGTTTCGCCGCTGCCCTTCAGAATGTTCCGCAGCGTGTGGAGCTTGTGGGTTTCGCGCTTGCCGCCCGCCTCGAGTTCCTGCACGCGATCGCGCTCGAAGTTTTCCTTCCCGAGGTAATAGATCTGATCGCCGTGGCGAACCTTCAGATACGTCATCTCTGGGTTCACCGCCGCGGCGACGTTGGAGGTCAGCGTCCACGGCGTGGTCGTCCAGACGAGCAGGCTTTCGTTTTCACGACCAATGATCGGGAACTTGATAAACACGCTGAGGTGCTTCGTGATCTTGCGACCTTCGGTGACTTCCATCTGCGAGATTCCAGTGCCGCAGCGAGCGCACCAGGGCATGACGTCGGTTCCGCGGTAGATGAAACCTTCGTCGTGGCACTTCTTCAGGAACGCCCAGATGGTGTAGTTGTTCTCGGTGCTGAACGTGAAGTAGCTCCCGCCGTATTCGGGCGAACCGAGCCTTGCAACGATCTTCTCCGGATCGTCCGTCACCGTCAGCCCGGACGGAAGCGTTACCGTGACCTCCTTCGCGCCATCCTCGAGCGCCTTTTCGAGCGCGAGAAGCGTGTCCGGATCGTCCCAATCCATGAAATAGCCGAGGCGGATGCTCTGCGCGGTCTGCCTCGCGGCGAAGCGCAGCACCCTTCGCTTGCAGCGGGTCGTGAACTTGTCGAGGCCGTACTCGACGATGTCGCGTTTCTGCTTGAAATCGAGTTCTTTTTCGACTTCGACCTCGACCCAAAGCCCCTGGCAGTCGAAGCCGTTCTGAAAGCGCATGTCGCGACCGCACATAGCGTGGTATCGCTGGAACATATCCTTGTACGAGCGACCCCAGGCGTGGTGGACCCCCATCGGATTGTTGGCGGTAATCGGCCCGTCGAGGAAGCTCCAGTGCTCGTTTCCGCGAATCTGTTCCCTGAGCCTTCCGAAAATGTTCTTCTCTTTCCAGAACGCGAGGAGTCTTCGCTCCATCTCCGGAAAATCGGGGACCCTCTGAACCTGATTGTAGAGCATTGTTCTTCTCTTGCAAAGACCATCGAACCGTCGCACCCGCGAAAACAAGGGAGACATTAAACTACCGCTGATACGGACGTTCAATGAACAAGGATGAATTAGAATTGAGGCGCCACGATCGAACTCCGAGAAGACCCGGTTTTCACTCTGGGATTCCTTCGTCGCGAATCGTGAACTCGCCGGAAAAAATCTTTTCGAGGACTTCCAAATTCCGGTAGTCGAGTTCGTGCAGCTTATCCATCAACACCTGGCGTTTAGCATCCATGCCCGAGTAGTGATACGCAATCGCAAGATTTGAAACAATGGCGGGATGGCTACTGTCGAGTTTGTAGGCCTGCTCGGCGTGAATTAGCGCGTCCTCATCTAGACCTCGCTTGAGTTTAGCGAGAGCAAGGCTCGTCAGAAGATCCGCGTAGTTGCCGTCAAATTCAATCGCCCGTTTGTACCAAACTATCGCTTCTTCGGAATTGCCTTCCCTTGCACATAATCTTCCCATTCCAAAAAGGGAATCACGGTAGGAGTCATTAAGCTCGATCGACCTAAGCAAACACTTCCGCGCTTCAATGTTCTCTCCCTGCTCGAAATGCGCCCATCCAAGGTAGGACCATCCTTTGTAGGACCTTGTGTATTTTCCAACGTGCAATGCTGCAAGTTCCTTCAGACTTCCATACTGACCGACGGAGAAAAGATCGTTCATACGCTCGACCTCTTCGAAAAATGGCGTATTCTCGTAACTCTCTAATCTGGTATCGGCAGGTCCTCCAATCGCGTTGGTCCAACTCGTTATGACGTATATCAGCACGCACGCTCCGATTTGAGCCGCGATGAGTTTCAACTTCCGAAGATTATGAATGTCGAACGAAGCAAGTGTTTTCGATCTGAGAAAATAAAGATAAACAAGCGAAGAGAACAAAATCCTTGCTACGTATTTTCCAGAAGAGAAATCTTCACGTCCTAAACTTTCAGCAATTTCCGGGACGACAATTATCGCCCAGGCATCCCGGAAGACACTGTAGACATAATAGAAAGAACCAAGGTACCATCCCCATTTTCTGCCGGTCCACATGCCGATTGCGCTACCGATTGTGAGAGTCCCCAGTAACACCGCGCCTATAATCATGGTAATTGGCGATACACCTAAAACGCCGAGCGAGTCCCCGATCCCGTTCCTCGCTTCCGGCGTCACTAGTATCATTATCGCCACAAGTATTACGACCACTCCGCCTATACCATGGAGCGCAGACAGGATATAAATTCCAGTCGGGAGTTTGCGGAATTCCTGCCGTTCGATTATGGGCAGCGCTTTCTTATTATTTGTTGGTTCACTGTTCATTAACTTTGTCTCCGGAATGTATGCCTATCAAATTTGAAATTAATTTGATAGGTACAGCGCAATAAAAAGTGGCAATTTGACGAGCTACGGTGATCTAGACGCGCCGGTTACATTTCAAGCACCCGGCACGTTGAGATCGAGTGCGAGTAGTGTTGAAGGCCGCCGGGACATCTGTGCTGCTTCTTAGGACGCGCGTCCTTAGGAGGCTAAAATAAATAAATCTTACAAAATCGCGCTCAGATTTATGTCAGATTCGCTTTGCGCGAGGGAACGAAACCGGAGGCGTAGCTATAGTTCCGTTGAGGATTTCGAGACCGAGCGCAAAACGAAGATGGCGTGAAGGTGAGATGTGAGATGTAAGATTTATTTA
>JANLHZ010000099.1 GCA_024653775.1 Planctomycetota bacterium
ATGTAACTGCACGTGACACGGTCATCTTGACCGTGAAATCGCGAATGAGACCTCCCTACCACGTGGTCCAGCGAACGCTTGGGCAGTAAATATCAAATTGTAGAACTTTTAAAAATTATCATAGCGTCACGAGTCGTAACACTATTTTTATTGACGATTAAATATGGTTTTTAGATTAGTAATAGCTATTAATTTCGTTTTTTGATATGCATCTGCCGTATGAAGGGTGGGGCTGGAAAATTTTAGTCCGAGCCATTGGCGCAGACGAGGACGTCTGCGCTCCCAGGCGCGCGACGTGGTTAGTCGAACTCTTACTAAAAATCGTACGAATAATTCGTAGACGGTACGAATAAAATGCAATAAGCGGGGGCCTCAGGTTCGACACGAACAAGAGACCCCCACTGAGGGATTGAGAATCGTTTAGTACAAGTCGCTGAGCTGGGTGCCGTTGACCTTGTAGTTGTGGTCGCGGGCGGTCACGCTGAACGCGCTGCATCCGAACTTGCTTTCGATCTCGCCGAGCGCGGAGACGATCTTTATCTGCACGAAGTAGTGTCGCTCGGTTTCGTAGGTTGCCACCAGGTGGTCGATCGCCCGGCGATTCCTGCCGATGCCGAGCGCGAGGCATACCGCGCTCCGGACTTCGGAGCTGTCCGAATTCAGGAGGTGGTTTTTGAACACGTCCGGAAGGTTCTCATCCTCGTACAGCAACCCGAACGCTATCGACGCGTTCCAGATCAGGTCCGTGTTGTTCCGGTTTCTCGGATTCGCCAGCACGCTTTCCATCAGTCTGCGGTCGCTCGTTAGCTGCTCCGCCTCCGGATTGCTCTGGTCGGACGCGTCGATCCCGAGATCGCGGTAGCTGAACGCGAGACCGTAGAACGCGTAGTGCCGGACGTCGGCCCGCTCCCTTTCGTCGGCGACGCATTTTCTGAGCGCCGCGCGGACGACGCCGCGGGTTTCTACGCTCACGCGTTTCGAAAGAAGGCCGAGCGCGGTCGCGGAGGCGCTTCTGACGCTTGTGCTGTTTTCGCCCTCGCCGGACAGTTTCTGCGCCAGCGTTCCGAGGACGGCGTTCAGCTTCTGTTCGTCCGCTCCGGGAACGTCGTACATAATCGCAAGTCCGAGCGCCGCGAATCCGCGCTCCTCGATCGACCCTTCCGTGAGGAAGTGCGAAAGGACGGAGTGCGCGATGGTGCGATGATTCCCGTTCGACGCGGCGATCCGAGCGAGCGCGACAAGGTGCATCTCGCGGGTGAAGAGGTCTTTCTCGCGCTCGCGATTCTCCGGATCGACGCGCTGCACGATCAGATTCACGAGGCCGTTCAGCTTCGCGTCGTCGTCGATCTTGCTGTAGCAGGAAAGCGCGACCGCGATACTCTGCCTGCGCGAAATCCCCATTCCGTCGAACGTGAGGCACTGTTTCAGGAAGTCGAGATTCTCGGGAGTGTAGCCCACCCTGCCGAGCGCGCTAAGCGCGTGGCAAGAGACCTGCTCGCTTCGATGGTTCGCCTGGGCGCGGATCAGTTCGGACGCGCTGACGTCCTTCAAAATCTCGCAGGCGGAAAGAGCCGCAACTCCGATTTCGACCTCCACGTCCGGATTGTCGAGCGCGCGGTGGATGAATGCAACGATCTCGGAAACGTCCTCTTCCTGCTTCCTCGCGAAGTCGGCCATGAATCCGAGTCCGACAAGCGCGTAGCCGCGGACCATTATGTGCTCGGACGGATTCGCGATGACCCTCGAAAGCGCCTCGAAAGAATCCGTGTCGCCAAGCATCCCGACCGCCATATGCGCGGCGGCGCGGACGAAGTTCGACTCGTCGACGAGCAGCTTATCGAGCATGGCGCGATGCCGCGGGTAACCGACCTCGCCGATCTTCAGCGCGGCGTTGAGCCGGAGCATCCAGTTTTCGTTTTCGGACGCCTTCTTCAGCACTGCGAGCACCTTGTCGAGTTCGTCGTTCGTGATCGACTGGCGGTTCGCGATGGCTTCCTGAATCCGCGCGAGCCGTTCTTCCGGAGTGTCGCCGAACGCGAGTATTCCTTCGCGGTTGCCGGACGCCCACCACGATTCCCACACCGTGTCGGGATCCTCGTCGATGACGTGCTCCGTCTGCTCTGGAGCCTGCCCGCCTCCGGTCTGGATCGCGGGGCCGCGATTGACTGTCGCCGGCGCGGACGGACGCGAAGTAGTCGGCCCCCCAGAAGTAGCCGGCGCCTGCGGAGCGCTAGGCGCGGACGGCCCGCTTGGCGGAGTCGCGACGTTCGGAACATTCGTCACCGGCGTCGGCGCTCCGATAGTCGGAGGTGGCGTCAGCGCGGGCGGCGCTCCGATAGTCGGAGGAGGCGTCACGCCTCCCGGCGGCGGCGGCGCGGACACGCTCGGAGGCGGCGGAGTCGTGCTCGGCGGCCTTGTGGTGTTCGGCGGCATGGTTTGCGGCGGCCCGCTCGTCGCCGGCGGCGGAGGGGTGGCGGTAGGTGGACGAGTCAACGTAGGATCCTGCGGCCTTGGAGGTCTTGGACTCGAACTTACTGGTGGCTTAGGGGTCCATTGATTGAACTGTCCACCATGCGCCGATGCTAAATCCGCCAGCGGTACTACCAGTAAAACCGCGGCAACGAGAACACAAATTCTGGCACTCTTCCCCATATCATACACTCCTTAGGGATTTAAAAGTCAAGACCTCAGCGGGCTTTACGCAAACCCGTAGCCAAAGATTCCGGAAATGCCGCGCGAGGCTCTGAAACGCCTCGAATCGGCGTTCTCCGCGACTTCAGACGTGGCTATCCCCGCAATGCGAAAGCGATCCGCTAAGCGCGAGGTGTTACTGGACACGCCTCCGGTTACGGGTTCGTAACGATTTTTCGCACAAGTAAATCGAGTTTACTTTTCGAACGTCCTTGTTCGCGGCGCAAGTTCGTAGTGACGCCGTCAGGCGTTTATATGCCCTCACGGGCACACTACGAGCGTCCCTGTTCGCGGCGCAAGTTCGTAGCGACGCCGTCAGGCGTTTACATGCCCTCACGGGCACACTACGAGCGTCCCTGTTCGCGCGCAAGTTCGTAGTGACGCCGTCAGGCGTTTATGTGCCCTCACGGGCACACTACGAGCGTCCCTTGTTCGCGCGCAAGTTCGTAGTGACGCCGTCAGGCGTTTATATGCCCTCACGGGCACACTACAGACGTCCCTGTTCGCGGCGCAAGTTCGTAGCGACGCCATCAGGCGTTTACATGCCCTCACGGGCACACTACGAGCGTTCACTACCAAATCCCCACGCGCCGGGCGCTCTGGAAGCGACCGGCGCGTCCAGCAATATGCTTCGTATGCGAAATAGTTTTATCAACTTGGTTGGCGAACTTCTCGCTTGCTGGTAATCTTAATTTACTGGAACCCTGAAACCCTAAATCGTGGAGGATTAAATGGCATTATCCGAATATCCGGTCAACGCGAGAGACGTCAAATTCGCTCATCTCGAATGGCTCAAAATCCAAGACGTCCTCGGCGTGGACGAGGAAATCTACAAGATGCTCCTCGACAACGGCGTCAAGTTCGCAAAGACCGAGCTTCACCCGATAAACGTAAACCTCGATCGCGAAGGATGCCGGCTCGAAGGGAACAAGGTCAAAACGCCGAAGGGACTGAAGGAGGCGTACAGTAAATTCGTCGCGGACGGCTACCTCGGAATGAACCATCCGGAGGAATTCGGCGGGCAAGAACTGCCGTTTTCGATGACGATCGGCGTGGACGAGATCCACGTCGGCGCGAGTCCCGCGTTCCACAATACGATCGGACTCTCCCGCGCCGCGGCGAATATGGTCCTCGAGATCGGATCCGACGAACAGAAGAAGAAATACGTCGCGAAACTCGTATCTGGCGAATGGCAGGGAACGATGTGCCTAACGGAGGCGGGCGCGGGCAGCGACGTCGGCGCGAGCCTCACGAAGGCAACCCCCGTGGACGAAACCAGGGGGCTTTACAAAATCCAGGGCACAAAGGTTTTCATCACGTCCGGAGATCACGATCTCACCGACAACCACATCCACGCGGTGCTCGCGAGGATCGAAGGTGACCCCGACGGAGTCAAGGGACTATCGCTATTCCTGATTCCGAAGTTCCGAGTCGACGAAGCAGGTAGCATCGGCGAGTTCAATGACGTGAACTGCACCAAGATCGAAGAGAAAATGGGAATCCACGGCTCCCCCACCTGCGTTCTCAACTTCGGCGACAATAACAACTGCATCGGAGAACTCATCGGCGGACGCGGGCGCGGAATCCAGTCCATGTTCCACATCATGAACGAGGAGCGCATGGCGGTCGGCGTGCAGGGAATGGCGGTCGGAAACGTCGCCTCGCTATACGCGCAGGACTACGCACATGATCGAATCCAGGGCAGCGACATCGGCGCGGGAAAGTCCATGTCGGGCCAGAAGGTCGCGATTGTAGAGCATCCGGACGTCCGCCGGATGATAATGACGATGAAGGGCTACATCGAAGGCTCCCGCGCGCTGCTGTACCGAACCGCGCTCGAGATCGACCTTTCGAAATTTGCCGATTCGGACGCTGACAAGGCGAAACACGAATCGAACATCGGATTCCTCACGCCGCTTTGCAAGGCGTATTGCAGCGACATCGGATTCGAGGTGTCGAGCATCGCGCTGCAAGTCTACGGCGGCTACGGCTACATCTCCGAGTATCCGGTGGAGCAGTACCTGCGCGATTCGCGCATAACGAGCGTCTATGAAGGCACGAACGGAATCCAGGCGATCGACCTGCTGTTCCGCAAGATCGCGGGAAGCCAGGGCCAGATTCTGATGCAGTGGGGCGAAGAGATTCAGGGATTCATCTCGGAGCACAAGGAGCACCCTCTGCTATCGAAGGAAGTGGCGAAGCTCGAAGCGGGCCTCGGGAAATACAGCGCGGTCAGCCAGACAGTGCTTATGGGACTCCTCGGCGGGAAGTACCGCGAGGTCGCGCTTACCGCGTCGCCTTACCTTCGCGCGACAAGCAACCTCGTCTGCGGCTATCTGCTGATGCAGCAGGCGGTCGTCGCGGCGGAGAAGGTCGCGTCTCTTCCGGCGGACCCGATGGAGCGCCGCGCGGCTGCCACGAACGATTCGGACCTCGCGTTCTACGACTCGAAGGTGCAGACGGCGAAGTTCTTCGTCAACCAGATTCTATCCCAGAACCGCTGGCTGCTCGAACAGTGCAGCGTCGAAGAGACTTCCGCCCTCGCGGCTGTGCTTTGAGGAAGGGAACAGGGAGTAGGGAGCAGTTACGAAATTCGCTTTTCGAGAGGTGAAAATATGTCTGTAGAGAACTTTAAAGGCCTTATCGTGTGGCAGAAATCGATGAACTTTGTTGCCGGCATATATGAGGTTACGAAATCGTTTCCATCGGACGAACGATTCGGACTAACGGCTCAAATTCGACGGGCAGCAGTTTCAGTTCCATCAAATATTGCCGAAGGAAATTCGAGGATATCGACAGCAGAATACAGACAGTTTCTTTCCGTTGCGCGTGGATCGTTGGCGGAAGTCGAAACGCAACTTCTTATCTCACAGATGTTAGGTTTCGCAAATGAAAGCGATATCGAGTCGCTGTTCGCACTGAAACTGGAGATACACAAAATGCTATGTTCAATAATCAACAAACTCGTGACGTGACTGGAAACGAACTTCGACTTCGTTTCTACTCCCTACTCCCTACTCCCTCGACTTCTTCGACGCGACCCACGCGGTGACGACATTGAACACGACCGCCGCGATGGATACGCTCCAGAGGAAGATGAGCGACGATGTGCCGATGCCGGAGGAGTTCGGGTTGTGACCGAATTTGATCTTGAGGAGTTTGCCTTTAATTCCCTCACCCCGGCCCTCTCCCGAAAGCGGCAAGGTGGAGATTTCAGAAGCCCTCGATCCTCGATCCTCGATCCTCGATCCTTCTTCGATCCTGAACCGAAGAATTTCGAGTCTTTTTTTAATCGCTTCGTCCATGGAGCTTCTCTTTCAGTTCATCGAAAGTTTCTTTAGTGCCGCGCGTCAGGCCCGTATCGTTTTCCGCGAAAGTGAGCGCGCTGAGGAACGAATCCGTCGCCCGCGAGTAAGGATCGTCCGCGGCTCGATCAAGCACGAGGAAAACCTGACACAAATAGTAGTACATCAAATACTCCTGATGTGAAAGTTTCTCCTGGGGATAAACGAGGTACATTTTCGCCTTCTCGAAAAGCGCGTCGTCCGCGGCGAATCCGTTATCCGTCCGCTGAAGCGTCGGCATCGCTTTGGCGAAAAACCGCGTTCCGAGATCGATCGCGGCGCGCGCGAGGTCGCGCTGGTATTCCTGGGTAAGCGAGTTCGCCACCGCCGGATCGAACTCCCGCTCCGGATTCACGGGGTCTTTCAGCCTCGTCGGATCGTTCTTTACGCGGAAGAAGGCCATCTCGTATTCGCTAAAGATCTGCTCCGCCTGCGCGTCCGACATCGTCTGCCCCGCGAACTGGACCTGAATCCCCTTGAAGCAGATCAGCGCGAAGCCGTCGTCGTTCTGAGCGACAGCCATCCGCGCGGCTTCGACGAACCACGCAACGTTCGCGGGATTGTAGTTGAACGCCATCGAGTAATACTCGCGCTTTTTCGCGTATCCGGACTCCGCCGAGGCTTTCCGGTAGTACGCGTCCGCAAGCTCGTTCTGGATCCGAAGTCTGTGCGCGGCCTCGGTTTCGTCGCGCGGGTTCTCGGGCGCGGTGAGCGCCCGCGCGAAGCACTCGATATATTTGTCGGTGTCTCCGAGGGCTTTGTAGCACTGCCCTTCGAGGAACGATCCGAAATACGTCCTCCGCTGGTGGCCTTCGAGTCCTTCGAGCAGCGCGAGCGCTTCGCGGTAGTTGCCGCCGGCCACCTGAAGCTCGATGTCGTGGAGTCTTACGAGGGTATCCATCTTCTCGAATCCGGTCCGCGCGCGCAGGTACGTCTCGTCCGCGTCCGGGGTCTCCGCCGCGAAGTGCATGATCTGCTCGAAAATTTCCCGCGCCTTGATCTTGTCTTGCACGCCGCCGAGCTGATACGCCTCCGCGAGCACGAGGTAGCCTATCATCGGGAGGCCCTTCTCCTGCTCCGAGTTCAGCTTTTCCAGAGCCGCGATCGCTTCGTGACGAAGGTCCATCTTCAGAAGGAGCCGCGCGCGATGGATTTCGAACATCACGGGATCGAGGCAGATTCGATAGAACTCGACCGCGCGCTGGTAATAGAACATCCTTCGGTCGCCTTGGAAGCGAGAAACGAGGGAATCGTAAACGTCCGCGAGGCGCGACATCACGGGAAGCATCGTGAACGAAAGCTCGAACTGCTGCCCGACTATAACGCTCGGATCGTTCCGGACCGCCTTGAAATAATATCCCTCCGCGAGAATCAGCCGCGTGACGTAATCGACGTCCGAGAGTTCGCGTTTCTTCGTCTCAGCCTCGCGAAGAACGATGTCGCCCATCGTCATCAGCAGCCACGAATCCTCCGCGTGGACCGAAAGTCCGCGTTCCGCCCAGTTCCGCGCGCGACCGAAATAGCCGTACTCGAGTTCCGTATTCGCGAGTATCTGATACCCGCGGAGGTTGGTGCGGTTTTTCTGGATCGAAAGTTCGCCGAGCTGTTTCGCGCGGTCGAGCGCCCCGAGGCGCAGCGCGATTTCCGCCGCGAAGTTGAGCGGCCTTTCGCTGTACGAAAGCTCCCGGCACGCCGCCTCGGCTTCCCGAAGCGCTTCAAGGTTTTCGCCCTTCATCGCAAGTTCGCGCGCCGCGAGAAGATGCATCTCGCCGCTAAGCTGCTCGAAGTTCCTTAGCAGCGCGCCCGCGAGAAGGATCAGCCCGCAGCCGAGGAACGCGAGCCGCTTGATCTTCCGCTCTTCCGCTGGAACTTCGCGACTGACGCGGATCTCCCCACGGCTCCAGAGTTTCAGGTTGCAGACGAGCGCGACCAGCGCGATGAAAAGCAGCCTCGACGCCGGAAGCGCCCGCGGGAAATCGAAACACGCGGACGTGAACACGATCATAAGCCCCGCGCCCGCGCAAATCGCGCTGACGAAGACGAATCCGTCTGGTGACGTCGCATACCTTGCCGCGACGCAAAAAAGGACGATCCAGAAAAGCCCGTAGAGCGCGATTCCGATGACCCCAGTCTCGACGAAGAATTCGAGGTGATCGTTATGCACCCACCTTGGCTGGTGCAGCATCTCGAAGTTCCGCGGCACGCCTTCCTCCCAGTCGGTCGAAACGAACTGCGGGTAGATCAGCCGCCACGCGCCTGCGCCCCAGCCGAAGAACGCGAACTCCGTGTTCACGGGCCAGAGCGCGCGATCTTTGCCGGTGTCGATTCCCATCGCGTGGAGAGTCTCGCGGAACCTCTTGATCCTGCCCTTGTCTCCGCCGCGCTGAACGATGCTTTCGAATGTCGACGCGATCGTGCTCTTGGTGAAGTCCACCTCGGACGCGCCACCTTCAGCGGGATTCCCGATCTTTTTTGCGTCCAGAATCACGAGCCCCGACCCAAGCAGAATTACGGCGATCGCAAGAACTATCGCCGACGCCTTTATCGTCAGAATCGTCTTTTCGAGCTTCGCGGGATCATTGTTCGCGCGGAGCATGGACGCGATCAGTCGCAGCGCCGCGCCGATGTAGCCGAGCGCGGTGAAGAACGCGATAACCACGAGCGCATTCGAAATCAGCGCGAGCCACGCGCTGTCCGCTCCGCCTGAAAAGTTCTTCATCGCCTGATAAACGAGATACGACGAAACGAAAACGCACGCGAGTCCAAGCGTCATCGTCTTGTACGGCATCGAGGGTTTGCGATCCCCCACTCTTTCGAAAAACGTTCTCATTGACAGCATCACGCCGACGAAAACGAGCGCTCCGAGAATCGCGACCAGCGAAGCGCGGGTTTTCGAGATCGTCAGAATGTAGTAAACGGTTCCCAGGGCGATCGCGAGACCAACAGGAAGCGAAAGGAAACGCAACTTCGACTTCGCCCTGAACCCGAGAAAAGCGAGCAGCCCGATAAACCCGAGTCCGAACGCGAAATAGCTCGACGCCAGATTCGGCTGGCCGAAGAACGCCGCCGCCTTCGACGGCGGGAGCACGACCTGAAGTTCGCTCCACGCACTCTCGCTATAGACCTTCGTGTATTCCGGACTATCGACGAACATCTGCGTCCGTTCAGTCGCGCGCTGCTGCGCGTCCGGAACCGCCTTCTCGAACAGACTCTGCTCGAACATAGCGATCCCGATCGAGAGCGCGATCGACGCACCGACAACCAGCGCGAATTTGCGAACGAACGCTGGATCGTTGAATAGCTGGACGAGCACGAAAAGCAAAACCAGCGAAAACGCCCAGCTTCTGATGACGACGAAACTCGCGCCGAGGTTCAGCGGAACGTCGGTAAACGCCTTGCCTTCGAGAGCTTCCGCCGGCATCTGGAACGCGACTCCCCACGGACTCAGCGCGAGAACGATCACGAGCGAAAAAAACAGAAAGAACGGAAGCGGGAACCTGAGCCTTCTGCGCGTCCCGCTCAGCCTGTCGATCGCGAACAGCACGAGAAGCAGCGCCGACGCGATTTCGAACACGATCGAGCGCGCGTCGATGACGTACTCGTCTATCAGCGGCAGGAACGCGCTGATTTTCTCTCCGGATGGAAACGTGTACTCCCCGCTCCGCAAAAACACCACGAACGGCATCACGAACGCGAGCAGCAGCGCCACCGCCGCGGAGAACCTGTATCCCCGGCTGTTTTCCGCCAAGAGATGCGTTTCCAGAGGACTCGCCTTGAACGCCTCGCCACCAGTATTTCCTGATTCCATTTATTTTTCCCCGATACTCGATCCAATTTTCCGACTACAGACTACCGACTACTTCCTCAATCAAAAATCGAAACTCAAAAATCCGGGGTCATTCCTTCTTTCGTTCCGCGGCCTGTTCGAGAATGATCACGATCATCACCATCAGCAGCGCGAGCAGCAGAACCATTGCGTGCAGTAGTTCGCTATCCAGCCTCGAAATCAGGAAGCCTGCGATACTCGTGACCGTCGACATCAGCAGCGTGACGACGATCACTTCGAGGTTCGAAAGTCCAAGCTTCGCAAGACGATGCGTGAAGTGATTCGTGTCGCCGCTGAAAATCGACCTGCCCGCGCGAAGCCTCAGCCAGCAGACGCTCATCGTGTCGTAAAGCGGAAGCATGAACATCAGTATCGGCATCGTCACCGGAAGCCACCACTGATCACCCGAATGGAACGTCAGAAGGATCGAGACCACCGCGAACATGTAGCCGAGGAAAAGACTCCCCGAGTCCCCGAGATACGAATGCGCGGGCGGGAAGTTGAAAATGAAGAACCCAACCTGTACGCAGACGATGACGAGAATGATCGCGAGCACGAAAAGCTGCCCGCCGAAAACCGCGATAAGAGCCATGCCCGCCGCGATGCCAAGTACTAGCGCGCTCAGGACGCCGTCCATGTTGTCGAAAAGGTTGAACGAGTTCATCAGCGCGAGAATCCAGAACGTTGTCACGATCTCCGGCACAAAAGGCATCTCCGAGTTGAACGTAACCGTGAACCCCGACAGCGGCAGAATCGCGGAAAGCGCGGTCAGCAAAAGCAGTTTCAGCCACGGCCGCATCTCTATAAAGTCGTCGATCAGCCCGACGACGAAGACTCCCGTGCCAACGCCGAGTATGATAAGCAAATCAGGAAACTTTTTCTGTATCCCAGGAAGCAGAGGCCGGAGCGCGGTAGCGAATTCACCGAGATCGAAATACTCCGGCATGAATCCGAACGCGAACGCGACCCAAAGAATCATCGCGGTTGTACAGAACCATACCGCCATTCCGCCCGCGAGTGGCGTTCCGCCGCCTTTCCAGCGCTCCCTTCCGGATTTCGACACCAGGCCGATCATTCTGGAAAACCTGATCGCGCCGAAGTTGCACGCGACGCTCATCAGCGTGGCTATAATGGCTACAATCGATCCGAGTGAATACATTAGGTCGCCGGTTCCGGTCCGCGTTCCGTTCCCAATTTCTTAATTCTTAACTATTAACTATTAACTATTAATTGTTAATTATTAATTATTCGCGGGGTTTCGGGAGGAACCTGCGCAGATAGCCCGCGACCCGCACGGCTTTGGTGGTGCGAAGTCTGTCAAGCTCCTCGCGGGTTTGTTCGAGCAGCTTGGAAGTCTCCGCGAGACGTTCGACTTCCTGCGCGTGCAGGCTGCGCGCCTTGACGAGCTGGTCCCGCGTGCGGTAAAGCTCGCTCGAAATCTCTTCGTGGAACCGTCCGATCTGCGCAAAGTGATCCTCGTCCGAAAAATCGTAACCGCCGCCGAAGTTCGGGAATATCTCTCGCAGACGACTCTCCAGAAGCTGTTTCCGCCTCAGTCTGATGAGAAGGTTGTTCGAGTCGTCCTTCAGCCGCCACTCGGAGCCGTCGCCCTCCACCTGGAACTCATCCCGTCGATCGTAGATCCACGAGTCCGGGACCATCGTCATCACGTTCACGGACGCCACCGCGTCGATCCACGGGCTGTTCTCGCGAAGGAATTCGACGCTTTCGACAAGATGCTCCTCCGTCTCTCCGGGGTAGCCGACGATGAGGTTGATCAGCACCTTGATCCCGGCTTTGCGGGTGCGTTTGAAAACGTCGCGGGCCTGATCGAGCGTGAAGCCCTTGTTCATCCTCTTAACGATCTCCGCGCAGCCGCTCTCAAGACCGAATTGCAGCGCCCAGCATCCCGCGAGCTTCATTCGTTCGAGGAGTTCGTCCTTCATTCCGTCGCGGATGATCGCGTTCCCGCCCCAGCGCACTGGAAGCCCGCGTTCGATCATTTCGTCGGCGAACGCGCTCATCGCCTTCAGATTCCCGGTAAGAGTCAGATCGCCGAACCAGATGTTGTCTGCGTTGTAGCGCTGGTGGTAGTATTCGAGCGCGTTCGTCAGCGTCTCAGGCGGCGTGTTGCGATACTTGGGCCAGAGCTGGATGTCGTTGCAGAACCTGCACTTTCGCGTGCAGCCCCGCGAGAGCAGCGCCGGAATCGTGCTCATCCTGTTTTCGAGGATTCCGAACTCGTCGAAGGTCGGAAACGGCACCTCCTCCATGTCGAGCAGCTTCCTTGCCTTGAACACGGGTGTCTCGATTCCGTCGTCACGGAACACTTCGATTTCATCGGGCGTGGGCGTGCCATTCAGAATTCCGGGATCGCGCAGGATGTGATCCAGAACGTACTCGCCTTCCCCCATGACGAAAACGTCCGCAATGCCGGGCGCGATCTTTCTGCGCAGTACCTCGTTGCTGCACGAGACTCCACCCAGCACGACCTTCTTCTCCGGCGCGAGCCTTCGAACGCTTTCGATTACGCGGTTTGCGAACGGAACCGATGTATACAACGCCGAGAATCCGATTATCGGGTGCGAAGTGGCCGCGATGTTCCCGACGTGTTCGTCAATCTGGTCCGCGAACTCTTCGAAGCATCTGCCTGCGAGCCAGAATTCCTCTTCGCCGAGACGCCACGCGAGCCGCTGCACTTCCGGATTCGCGTTGAACAGCTTGACGTTCAGATCGTAAAGCTCCGCCACGTAACCCCTGCTCTTTAGATACGTCAGCAGCGACGCCACGCCGAGATGCGGCGTCTGCGGCTGCCACGGCGGCATCGGGACGAGCAGGATCGAGGCTTTGGAGTTTTGTCCGCTGTTCATCGAACTCCGGAAATTTCGAACGCTTTCCGCGCAAATATCGGGATTGGAATTCTACGCGCACAAACCGCTAAATTCTATGAAGTATTGCTCCACCGGCCCCGTTTCGCGGAATTTGACGAAGGCCGGTTCGCCTTCAATGCCTGCGCAAGTCCTTAAACCGTTCAGTCAGGATTCCGTGTTGGCTCCTCCCTGCTCGTCGAAGAACGGCATCGACCAGGAAAGTCCGGATACTGCCATGAAACCATCCCTTCCGAGGGCAAGCACCTTTGGCGCGCCCTTCGCGGCCATCTTTCTGAGGGTGTAGTAAGCGTCGGCTTCTCCTGACTTTGCGCGGATTATAAGCCGAACTAGAATGCCGATACGCGTGGTGTGTCTGACGTCTGGTTTGTGGCGGTTTTGTCTCCAGTTGGACACAGTCTGCAAATTGACGCAGAGCAGTTTCGAGATTTCGAAACCCGTTCCTTTGAAGCCTATGTTCTTCAGGTTATCGGAAAGGTAATTAACGATGTCTGAAGGGCGTTCGAAGTCAATCTCTGGGTTCATGTTCACTCCTTCCGCAATGATGAAAAGTACAGTACGTCTATAAAACAGATGAAATAATGATTTAAAAATTTAGATTAATATAAGTTTTATAGCAAGACATATATATAAATAATTGCGAAATATTACTGCTCCACTAATTTCGTGTCAATCACATTTTCCAAACCAGCCTGAAATTTTCTGACCGAGTTTCATACTGCGAGACTCTTCTTTCTCCGGAATACGTAAAGCTGCGCGGAGGAAATCTCGACATGGACGAAAACTGTTGTCGTCAGAACAACCTCGTCGTCAGCATGATGACGTCGTTGAAGATGACGAACCCCATCAGAAGCAGCAGCAGCACGAGACCGCAGTACGTCGCGGCCATCTGGACCTTCATACTCACGGGACCGCCCCTGATCTTTTCGAGGATGATGAAAACCAGATGCCCGCCGTCGAGCACCGGAATCGGGAGCAGGTTTATCACCGCGAGGTTTATCCCGAGAAGCCCTAGGATATAGAACCAGTTGCCAAGACCCTTCATGGCCGCGTCGTGCGTGAAGTACGCGATCTGCCCCGGACCGCCGAGATTTTTGACGCCGACAGAGCCAATGAAAAGACTCCGGATCGTTTTGAAAACCTCCTCGATCATCTTGAAGCTGTTCGCGATACCGAGAGAGACCACCGTTACCGGATCGCTCGTCTGAAGCAGCTTTTCGCCCACGACGAAACTCTGCACTCCGAGGAGTCCGATGGTGTTTTTCATCTCCGGGTTCAGCCGCGCGCTTTTCTTTTCGTTCTCCGGAGTCACCCACTCCATGTAGATCAGCGTTTTCTGATTCGTCTCTCGTTTCGCAAGTTCCTCGTCCGCGAGATGCGGTAGTCTCGACAGCGCGCCCTGCATCACCTGATTGATGTTCCTCGCGGGGACACTCTCTGCGACGTTTCGCTCGTCTCCCTCGCCGTAAAGGCGCTCGTAGTCGAACACGACGAGTTCTGTACCTCCAGCAGCCGCGTCCGGATCAGAGAAGAAGTCCGTCCTCACGCTGGTCGCAACGAAATACAGCGAAGTTCCAACGATGAGAATTCCCAGAATCATTCTCCCGCGCGGACTGAGAATGTCATCCTCGGTCTTTTCCCCGCCGCGGGACTTTAGGCCGCGAGACTTGAGAAGGAGCCACACTCCGACAAGAATAACGAGCGAATAGAAAACGTAGCCCACTGGACTCACCTGCCGGAGGTCTCCGAGGGCCCTCGCGCTCTCCCGCACCTTCAGCGACTCGAAAGGAGCCTGATCGACTCCGTGGAGCGCGATGTTGAGCATCGTTATCCTATCCCCCGCTTGTACGCCAGCGCGGTCCGCGGGACTCCCCTGCCTCACAGCGTTCACCGCCTCCGATTGCACCTCCTCAGCGACGAACCCGAGATCTCCCAAGTCGAACCCGAAATTCCCGGGATGCTGAAGTTCCGTCGCGATTTCCCTAAGTTCTCCTTCCGTATCTGAAAAGCGAAGCGTCAGTTCGCCCGCGATTCCCTTTTCAAGCAGCCGCGTCAACTCCTCAGCGCTATTCACCTCGATCCAGCCGTCCGGATCGATCTCGAACTCCTCGTGGGAGCTTTCCCGCGGCGCCGGGCCTATCGACTCTTCGCCTGACTCGATGGCGCCATCGCCGGCGGATTCTTCCTCTGACGCGTCTTCTTCAGAGGGAGGTTCCGAAGCTGCGCGCGAATTTTCGATCCCTTCGCGAAGCGCGTCGTTTTTCACTGAAACGAGTGTCCATCCTGGCTTCACTCCGGCCTTTGCCAGCGAATTTCCGGCCTGCACGCTGTGTACGACGACGCTCATCTGACTCACGATGCCGAGGTCCCAGTCGCTGACGAGTTCGAGCGCGATTCCACCGAAGGTCTTTTTGACGGTTTCTCCGTTCTCGGTACGCTCGACGACGATGCTAACGGTTTCGCCGGCGCCCGCGTCGACCCTTCTCAGCATCGAACGCACGTCGGCCTCGTATTCCGTCTTCGAGCCGTTCACCTCGACGACTCGATCCCCGGCTTTGATACCCGCCTCCGCCGCGGGGCTTCCGGGCTGGACCGCTCCGATGACGTTACTCCCGAGCGGCGCGATGCCCATCTGCTGCAAGCGGAGTTCTTCGCTCTGGATCGGGGTGACGATGATAGTTTCGAATCCATCGCCGCGCTTGACTTTAATCTCGACCGACTCGCCCGGCGCGGTGTGCGCGACCGCGGCGCTCAGCTCGTTGAAGGTTTCGACCTCCTTGCCGCCGACCGCCACGATTACGTCGTGCGGCCTGATCCCAGCCTCCCACGCCGGACCCGCGTCCGGAAGGAGGTCTTCGTCGGTGCTGTCCGCCATCTTCGAGCTGACGAACCCGACCTCGTTCGTCGGGAACAGAATCCCGACGCTGAACGCGATCATAAAGCAGATGAACGCAAAGATGGCGTTCATCGTAACGCCTGCTACGATCACGATCGCGCGCTGCCAGGGTTTCTTGCTGCTGAACTCGTCGTCGTCGCCGGTTTTGGGTTCATCCGGATTTTCGCCCTTCATTTTCACGTAGCCGCCGAATGGAATCCACCCGATTTTGTACAGCGTGCCGCCGCGGGTGAAGCTGACGATCGCCTGCCCGAAACCTATGCTGAACGCCTCCACGCGGATGCCGACGCTTTTCGCCGCGAGGAAATGCCCGAGTTCATGCACGAAAATCAGAAGTCCAAAACCAAGCACGATGCTGATCCATGGCCAGACTTCGGAAAGAATTGAAATCAGAATAAAACTCATTACAAAAAATCCCTTGTTCGCTAAGATTATACCCCCGTCTCGAAGTACAGGCGTAAACTTTATACGCTCGCAGGAGAAAAGGCAACGAAACCTTAAACGAATGAACGAATCGAAACTTCAGGTCGAACCAATGCGCGCCGGAATTGTCGGGACGGGCGCGGTCGCGCTCAGCTTCTCCGGAAGACTCCGCGGAAGTCCCTGCGAACCTTCGTCGATATTCGGAAGGTCGCGGGCGCGCGCGGAGGAAATCGCCTCGCGCACGAACGTCCCCGCCGCGACGTCGCTCTCTGCGCTCGCGCAAATCGCCGACGTTATATTCCTGTGCGTCAGCGATCCAGCGATCGAGGAGGTCGCCTCGAAGCTCGCGGCGGAAGCAACTCTTGAAGGAAAGTTCGTCGTCCACACGTCCGGGGTATTCGACTCGTCGATTCTCGCGCCCTGCGCTGAAAAAGGTGCGATCTGCGGATCGTTTCACCCGATGATAAGTTTCCCACGGGACGTGATCGTGGACGCGGAGGCGTTCCGCGGCGCGTTCGCGATAGAAGCCCCGCCAAGGCTCGCGGCAATGCTTCGAAACCTCGTCGCGTTCTTCGGAGGAGAGGCGCTCGAAATCGCGCCGGAGAAGAAAATCCTGTACCACCTCGCAGCCTGTATGAGTTCCGGATTCGTAGTGGCGACGTTCGCCGAGATCGCACGGGCCGCGAAAGTCGTTTTTCCGGACGAGGACGAAATCGCGGCCACGGGGCACTTTATCGCGCTCGCGATGAACACTCTTCGGAATATCGAGTCCCGCGGCGCACTGAATTCATTCTCCGGGCCGATCACGCGCGTGGACTCCGGGACTATCGCAAAACACGTCGCCGCGATACGCAGGTTCGTTCCGGACCTCGAACCGTTCTACCGCGAAATGTCGAAACGAATGCTCTCCCACCACCCCCCGGACGTGCGCTCGAAAGTCGATCTGGACGAAATTTTCGGGGGTTGATCCGAAGCGAGGAAAAATGGACATCGACGCGCTCAGAATTATCGACGCCAACCTGAATCGATCGCGCGAGGCTCTGCGGACAATCGAGGAGTACGCGCGGTTCGTCGTCAGCAACCAGCGGATCGCACTTGAGCTGAAGTCGCTCCGGCACGAGTTGACGGGCGCGTTTCTTTCCGCGGACGACGCCGCGCGGGAACTCATAGCGGCGCGGGACTCCGAAAATGACGTCCTGCGCGACAGCAGCGACGCGGTTTCTTCGCCGCGGGGGACGACGGGGGAAATAGTCGCAAGCGCGTTCTCTCGGCTGAAGGAGAGTCTTCGCGTTCTCGAAGAGTACTCGAAGGCAGCGTCCGGAGCGACCAGCCGCGAGGTCGAGCGTCTAAGGTACAAGGTTTACGATCTCGAAAAGGACGTCACGGTCAGAGGCCGCAAATTGCGTACGCTGAGCGACGCGCGGCTGTACGCGATCTACACCGACGAAATCGCCGCGCATCCGTTAGAGACGCTCATCGAAGCGTGGCTTGACGCTGGCGTGAAGCTGATCCAGTTACGGATGAAACGGGCGAGCGACGCCGAACTCTTTCGCGCCGCGGAGAGGGCGAGACGTCTGACGGAGAATTCGGACGCTCTGCTCGTGGTGAACGATCGCGTGGACGTCGCGCTCGCGGTAGACGCGGACGGCGTTCACGTCAGCGAGTACGACCTCCCGCTGTCCGCGGTGCGCAAAATTTCGCGAGGGAATCTCATCGTAGGCTACTCGACCCACAGCCTTGCGGACGTCCTGCGGGCACGCTCCGGAAAAGCCGACTACATCGGCGCCGGTCCGGCGTTCGAAACCTCGACGAAGCAGGTTCGCGAGCTGAAAGGCCCCGCGTATCTCGAATCCGTCGCGAAGTTCGACGATGAATTCCCCGTCTTCGCAATCGGGGGCATCGACGCGTCGAACGTCGCTGAAGTCCTCGCCACGGGCGTAAACCGCGTCGCCGTCAGCGGTGCGCTCTGCAAAGCCGACGATCCGGGGAAAGCCGCGCGGGAGTTGCTGGCGTTATTGCAGGACGCCGCCGATAATATTACAAATAATTCGTAGACGGTACGAATATAATGTACGATACACCTCCAACTCACCGACGGCTGGTCTCGGCGATCTGCACGTAGCAAAACAGCGTCGAGTTCGCTGGGATGGGCCCCGTCACACGCGCGCCGTATCCGAGCGCTGGAGGAATCACCATCCTTCGAACGCCGCCGACGTTCATTCCGGGAACGCCTTCCTGCCAGGCCTTGATCAGTGCGTCCAGCGGAAAACTCGCCGTGGGTTCCGAGCCGAACTCGAAGTTCTCCGGATCATCAAGAACTTTGCCCTTCAAGCTGCTGTCCGTCGCGTCGACCACGGTCCAGTTATCGAGACACATCACGTACCTGACGGTGATCATATCGCCGCTCTCAACCTGTTTGCCGTCTCCGACAATGACGTCGAGGTACGAAAGCCCGGAGGTCGTGGTCACCCACTGCTGCTCCTCGGCGGGAACGTCCGCTCTCTGCCTTGGCGACATCCTCATGCCGCATACTGGGCAATTACCCGGTTCTTCCGAAGTTACACAGCGCATTGGGCATTCATATACGATTGCCGGAGTCGCTCCGTTTTCCGCGCCCTGCGCATGCTCGTGCGCGCCGGTACCACCCGCGGACGAATCCGGAGTTTCGCCTTCGCCGCTTTGCTCCTCGGACCAGCTCACGACAGCGGTGTGCTCATGACCCGCGCGGAAGAACCGGATCGTCATATCCGCCGACTCTTCGTTTTCGAGCACAAGGTTCGCGAAGGAACTCACGGAGTGATGACGCTCCAGCGACGCTCCGTCGACAGAGACGATGATGTCGCCCTCCTTCAGCCCGGCTTCTTCTGCGAGGCTGCTATCCCGAACAGCGACAACGCGAGCTGCGCCCTGGTCGTCGGTAAGCCTCAGACGCTCGCGGGTGTTCGTGGTAATGGTGCCGCGGGTTCGTCCGTCCCGTACCGGGACGTCGATTGTATCGTCTTCCGTGACTTCCCGCAGCGTCACGCCGATCGCGCGAGGCCGCGGGATTTCGCCGGTGGCGTTTCTCTGTCGTTCCTGCTCTCCACGCGCCTGCTCGCGAAGCATGTTAAGCCCCGCACGCAGCGCGTCGAGCACGCTGGGCGGCTCGAACCGCGGGCGATACTCCCGTCCCGCGATCGTGTACGTCAGCATGTAAACGCTCCGCGCCACGTCCGCCATCTGATCGTACGCCAGATACTCGCGGTGATCCCGTGCGCCGTGGTAGTCCGGGTGGAAACCGCTGAAATACGCGATCGACGGAACTTTCGCCTTCTGGAACGGCGCGTGGTCGCTTCCGCCTATGCCGGTGAGCGTGCCGAGGTCGCCGCTCGAATACGTGAACTGTGTATCGAGGTTTGCGTTCACGCGTTCGAGGATCTGCTCGAAGTAGCCGTCCTGCGCGCTGTCCCCGCCTTCGACGTTCACCGGGTGTTCTTCGTTCCTGCCGATCATGTCGAGGTTGATCATCGCCGCGGTGTCCGCGAGCGGATACGTCGGGTTCGCGACGTACGCTTCGCTCCCGAGAAGTCCGTGTTCCTCCGCGCAGAAAAGCATGAAAACGATGCTGCGCTTCGTCCTGACCTCGCCTTTCGCGAACGCTTCCGCAACTTCGAGCACGCCGGAGCTTCCGGACGCGTTGTCGTCGGCGCCGTTCCAGATGTCGTCGTCGCCGTATGGTTCGCCGAGGCGCGCGCTGTCAGGCTGGCCGAGTCTGCCGACGTGGTCGAGATGCCCGCCGACGATGACGACTTCCTTGGAAAGCTCCGGATCGCTGCCGCGGTGGATGGCGTAGACGTTCCAGCCCGTCACGCTCGCGGGACCGCCCTCGACCTGCCCGCGGACGCCAAACTCGAACTCGTAGAAGTATTCCCCGTCCGTTCCCGCGCCTTCGAGGCCCATTTCCTCGAACTGCGCCTTCGCCCAGTCCCGCGCCTTCTCGAATCCGGGAGTGCCCGCGTTCCT
Organism: Planctomycetota bacterium; assembly: GCA_024653775.1. Classification (GTDB taxonomy): domain Bacteria; phylum Planctomycetota; class UBA8742; order JACQVU01; family JANLHZ01; genus JANLHZ01. The sequence goes on from JANLHZ010000099.1 coordinate 20,071, forward strand.
GCCCTCGAGTTCGTCGCGGGTCAGATATTCGACCCTGCGCTCGAGATCGTCCGCGTTGATCGTCGCAAGTCCGCGCTGGAAATCGCTCACCTCCGCGCCGGCAAATGTGCTGAATACAAAAAGTGAAACCACCGATGAAAACAAAACCTTGTTAGTCATCTCATCCTCTGTCTAAGTACCAGGAAACTTTTAATGAGAATAATTTTGATTTTATCCACAGATTTCACAGATTCACACAGACTAAAGAGTATATCGACAATAAATGAAGTCGAAACCGATGTGGGCGAACAAAAAATCTGTGTCCATCTGTGGATCGAAAATATGAATCTGCGAAATCCGCGTAATCTGCGGATAGATTTTGGTTCCGGCTTCGCATGGCTGTGTTAATCTGTTTTCATCTGTGGATACAAACTCACCCTGCGAAGTCTGCGGACGAACCAATGACAATCTCCTCGTTTTCCGACAATCCCCGCGAACTCGAAGACTCATCCGTCCTCGAAACGTTCGCGAAGTTCCCTTTCAGCGTAGAGCGCGGCGAAGGCTGCTACATCGTGGACGACCACGGAAATCGTTACCTCGACTTCTACGCCGGGCACGCGGTGACGCTCACCGGGCACTGCCATCCGCGCATCGTCGGCGCGATACAATCCCAGGCCGAAGAACTTATCTTCTACTCGAGCGCCGCGTATTCGAGCGTCCGAGGCCGCGCGGCAGCGAAACTCGTCAGCCTCGCGCCGAAAAACATCGCGCGCGTCTTCTTCTCGAATTCAGGCGCCGAGGCGAACGAAAACGCTATCAAAATGTCCCGCCGGGTGACGGGCAAGAGCGAAATCCTCAGCTTCGAAGGTTCGTTCCACGGAAGAACCCTCGCCGCGATACAGGCTACCGGAATCCCGAAGTACCACTCGCACATTCCGAAGGACGAATCGTTCAAGTACGCGCGGGTAAACGACATCGGAGACGTCCGCGCGAAGACGAGCCGCGAATCGACCGCGTGCATCATCGTCGAGCCGATCCAGAGCACCAAAGGGATGGTGGAGTTCGATATCGCTTTCCTGCTGGAACTCCGCGCGCACGCAAATGAAATTGGCGCGCTGCTCGTTTTCGACGAAATCCAGACCGGACTTGGACGCACCGGCAAAATGTGGTTCGCGAATCATCTCGGCGAAGACCCGGCGTCAATGCCCGACGTGATGACCCTCGCGAAGGCTCTCGCGAGCGGACTCCCCGCGGGCGCTACCCTCGTCAACCAGCGCGTCGTCGACAACACAAGCATAGGCGACTACGGCTCCACCTTCGGCGGCGGACCCGTGGTCTCTGCCGCGATGCTTGCGACTCTCGACGTGATCGAATCCGAACACCTCGTTCGAAACGCCGCGGAACGCGAAAAGCAGATCAGGAATGAACTCGCGGGCGCGAAAGGCGTAGCTCGAATCCGTGGCCGCGGGCTCCTCCTCGGCCTCGAACTCGATGGCGACGCTGCGCCCGTGCACAAGGAACTCCTTGCACGGAAGATAATCACGGGCACCGCGATGGACAAGAGCGTGCTCCGGCTGATGCCGCCATGCACGATCACTTCGATCGAAGTTCACCAGTTCACGCGGACTCTGCTGGATCTGCTGGCAGATCATTACAAGTAATTCGTACCGTCTACGAATTACTTGTATGATTTTTATCCGTCGGCATAATGATACGAAAAATTCGTAGACGGCACGAATAAAGTGTTCAGCTTACGCCGTAGAGAGAGCCGTACGTCTCACGCAGGTGCGAAAGCATCGCTTTGTCGGACAGAGGCTTTCCAGTAACCCTCTGCACGAGTTCATGGGCCGTGTAACGCTTGCCGTGGCTGTGAATCTTCTCGCGGAGCCACTCCCGCAGCGGCGTGAAATTGCCCTTCCGGAATTCGTCCTTCAGCCCCGGAAGGTCTTTCTTCGCCTGATCGAAGAACTGCGCCGCGTAGCAGTTCCCCATCGTGTACGTCGGGAAGTAGCCGATCAGTCCCGCGGCCCAGTGCGTGTCCTGAAGACAGCCTTCCGCATCGTTCGTGACCTTCAGCCCGACGAGTTCTTCGAACCGCTTGTTCCAGTACTCCGGAACGTCCCAAACGCCGAGTTCACCGTAGAACAGTTTCTTCTCGACGTCGTACCGCAGCGCGATGTGAAGGTTGTAGCTAACCTCGTCCGCGTCGATCCTGATGAAGCTCGGCTGGACCGCGAGCACAGCCTTGTGAAAATCATGCGCTTCGAGGTCCGCGAGCGCAGGGAAGTACTCCTTTGCGGCGGGCGCGAAGAACTCCCAGAATTCCGCACAGCGAAGCACCATGTTTTCCCAAAGACGGGACTGCGACTCGTGAATCGCCATGCTCACCGGACTCCCGAGCGGGACGCCGAAGTGTTCCGCTGGAAGGCCCTGCCCGTAAATCGCGTGGCCGGTCTCGTGGATCGCGCTCGAAAAGCCGTCGAAGAACCGATCCTCGTCGTAGCGCGTGGTCATCCGGATGTCGAACGGCCCAAGCTCGGTGCAGAACGGATGCGCGCTTTCCGCAATCATTCCGTGCTCGAAATTGAAGCCGAGCGTCCCGGAAACGAACTTCGTAAATTCCCGCTGCTTATAGAGGGGACACTTGCGATGGATTTTCTCGGCCTGCCACTTCGCGGTCGGCGCGGTCTTCGCCTTCCCGGACTTCTGCGCCTCGACAATCGCGTGGAACAGCGGACCGACGTCCTTTTCGATCGCATGCAGAAGCGCATCGACTTCCTTTTCCCTTCCGTCCGGTTCGTACTGCTGAAGGAGTTCGTCGTAGGTCGCTTCGCCCTCGCCGTAGCAGCGGGCGGTTTCGCGAAGAAGTTCCACAAGTCTCTCCAGCTTGGGCGCGAAGATTTTGAAGTCCTGCTTCTGTTTCGCCTCTATCCACGCGGTAAGCGCGGTCGATCTCGCGCGGGTGAAATCCTCGACCAGCTTCTGTGGCAGTTTCGTCGCGCGATCGTAATCCCGTCGCATCTCCTTTATGTTGATCGCTGTGTCAGTGTGGGGGTCAGACGTGTAGTGCTTATCGTCCTCGACGATATCGAGAAGCTCCGCAATCCGCGGATTCACCGCTTTCTGGTGTACTGCGCCGGAAAGGGCCGCGAGCTGCTCGCTCCGGTACAGGCTGCCGGCGCGGACAAGGTTGACCTCCTGATCCCACGAGACGACGCCCGCGATGCTGCCCCACAGTGTAAGGTCTCTCCAGCGATTAAGAAGTTCCTCGTACGCTTCCCTCGATTTCGGCATAGTTTTCTCCGTCACGGGTTCTAATCCTTGTCTCCGCTGTAGATTAGCCCTATTCCGACGGCATTCAAGGAAGCCGAGGTTTTTTGTGCTTTTAGCGGTGGTTGTCGATAAACCCCCGCCGCGGGAACCCTTCTAATCCAGTAAAGAACCATGGCTCAGATGCTGTCCACTATGCGAGTATCAGTGTGAAACGCAGATAAAGGAAAATTTGTAAATTTACACTACACGACACTGTATTATCGGCGTAATATTGTATAAACCCCCGCTGCGGAAGCCATTCTCACTCAGGAAAAAACCACGGTTCAGACACTATCCATTATGCGAGTATCAGTGTGAAACGCAGATAAAGGATAATTTGTACTTCTATACGGCAATATAATTTATTATCTCCGATTCAAATTCACTCACCCGGTGGCGCGTCGAGGCTCACCGCAGCAACGGGAGCGTGGGAGCCGCTGTGTGCCTCAACGTCCTTCGTGACTACACCTTCCCCTGTTTCAGGGTTGAATCTGTCGAAATGGATGCCGAAAGTACCGCCCCCCGCGTGCGTTAGCACGCAGATATGATCGGCTTTCACGGTCAGGATGACCGTGCCACGCGCAGTCATTCCCCGAGAGGGACCGGAGCGACGGGAGCGTGGGATCCGCTGTGTGCCTCGACGTCCTTCGTGACTACGCCTTCACCTGTTTCAGGGTTGAATCTGTCGAAATGGAAGTTGCCGAAAGTACCGCCTTCGTTGTCCTTGATGAAAATCTTGAACTCGTTTTTCAGCGAGCCGTCTTCGTTCGCCTTCGCGGGGTTGACGATGCCGTCCCATAGAATCGCGGGCAGCGGAAGCTCTCCAAATATTCCGCGGATCGCCTTTCCGAGGTCGCCCACCGTGTCCGGATCGTACCCGGCGTTTTCGATCTTGTTGTCGTGAATGTTGATCGTTTCCGGGAACGGATCGTAGTTCTTGTCTTCGCTGAACTCTCTTCCCGTGGAAAGGAAACTGACGACTGCGATCGCGGTCGTCTTGTGGTTTACGATGCGGTTCTGGAAATACTCGACGTTGTCCATCGCCATGATCATCATTCCCGTCCCCGGCGGAACCGTGGAAACGATCGTCCCGGTCGATGCGAAGTTTTCGTGGTTATTGTCCTCGCAGACGTTGTGGTGGGTGCGCGAATTCCTGCCGTTACCGCGAAGGCCTGGAAGGTCGAAAACGAAAATGCCGCAGGAGTTGTCCTTCGCGATGTTTTCGTAAACGTCGGAGCCGACTGTGTTCTCGATCTCGATGCCGACGACGTTGCGCTCGACCTTGTTCCTCCGCACGATGACGTTGTCCGTCTGGCCGCAGTAAATCCCGGAGTCGGACGCGCAGTAGACCTCGCAATCCTCCATCAGCACGTTTTTGCACAAGATCGGATACAGACCGTAGCCGCCGTTCGTCTCGAGCGGTCCCGCCGTCCATTCCGCGCGCACCCGGCGGAATACCACGTTGCTGACGCCCTCGACCTTGATTCCGTCGCCCTTCGTGTCTTCCACCGCGAAGTCCTCGAGGGTGACGTCATTTCCGGTGAACATCATCCCCTGCGCGCCCGCGATCTGCTCCTTGAAGCTCAGGATAGACTTCCGATGACCCGCTCCACGGAGAGTCACGCCGTCCACGCTGCACGAAATCTCGCTTGCGCACTTTATCGTGCCCTCCGGAAGCACGACTACGGTCCCAGGCTTCGCGTTAAGGAGCGCCTCTTGCAGCATCTCCGCGGCGTTGTCGCCTGCCGCGATATTAACAACGCTGGAGGCTTCATCCTGGCCACAATCGAAAATTATGATCCCTGCAAGTACTATCGCTACGATAACGAGGACTCTGTTCATTTCAACTCCTTGATCTCGATTCAGTAATTCGATCCTGATTCCTGCATTTTCAATTCTTAATTCTTAACTCTTAACTCTTTCAGTCCTCCAGCGGCTGGTCGAGGTCCAGATTCGAGTGCAACGCGAGCACTGCGTCCGCAAGTCTGTCCTTCGGAATTACCGCGGTTACGGCGGTTGTGCTGGAGGAAATCATATCGATGTTGACGTCGATGTCGGCGAGGATTTTGAAAACCCCGCCGATGACTTCAGTGCTCGACGCGATGCCCTCGCCAATGACGGTGATCGTGCCGACGTTCTGCTCGCAGATGACTTCCCGCGCGCTGAGATTATCGCGAAGCGTCTCCGAGATTCCTTCCATCGCAGCGAGGTCGTTCGCGTCGATGATGAACGCCACGTCGTTGCGCCCCTTGTAGTTCTGGCTCTGGACGACGTACTTTACGTGGATGTTCTGCCCGCCGACGTGGGAAAAAATTTTCGCGGCGACGCCAGGCTGGTTCGGAACGCCTCTGACAACGACTTTCGCAACCTTGTCGCTCGAAGCAACCGCGCGAATGACGACCTTCTCCATATTTGTTCCTCCAATGAGCGTTCCGGGTTCTTCGGTGAAGCTGCTCCTGATGTGCAGCGGAATGCGATAGCGATACGCGATTTCGATCGCGCGCGGATGCATTTTAGCGCCGGCGTACGCCATCTCCAGCATTTCGTCGTAGCTCGCGTAGCGTATCGGACGGGCGTCCTTCACAATCCGCGGGTCCGCGGTGAGCATCGCGGGAACGTCCGTCAGAATTTCGCATACGTCCGCGTTGAAACACGCGGCGAGAGCGACCGCGGTAGTGTCCGACCCGCCCCGTCCAAGGGTGGTAATCTCTCGATGCTCGCCGAAACCCTGGAACCCGGCGACAATCGCGATCGTTCCTTCGCTCAGCGCCTCGCGGATTCGTCCGCCGCGGATTTCCTTGATCTTCGCGTTCTGGTGCACTCCGTCGGTGATGATCCCCACCTGGCTTCCGGTGAACGAGCGCGCCTTATGGCCGAGGTCGTTTATCGCCATCGCGACGAGCGCCATAGCGATCCTCTCCCCCGCGGTAAGAAGCATGTCCATCTCCCTGCGGTCTGGAGCGCCCGTGCAGACCTCCTTCGAAAGCCTGACAAGATCGTCGGTGCTCTTCCCCATTGCGGAAATGACCGCCATCACCTGAGAGTACTTCTCCTTCTGGCGAACGATCCTCTCCGCCACCCTGCGAATGTGCCCGGGCGTCGCGACCGACGTTCCACCGTACTTTTGAACTATCAGGGACATTTCGCGTATCGAAGTTTTGCGCGCTTTATGCGCGTGGCACGGTCATCCTGACCGTGAAAACACGGACGAGACGTCCGTGTCACGTGGTTCACCGAACTTACACAAATTCGCGCGAACCTGCGAGGAAAGAATTACGCGGGAGATAATGTCACGAATCCTGCGCGATCGCAACCGTCAGCGTTCGTTTAATCTATCGGCCTCAGCGCCGATAGACGCAATAGTTCGCGAGTCAGTTCCGTCCCGCCGCCTCGGAGCGGATGTACTTGAGGCAGGTGATTACGTTCTCGCCGGTGTCGTCAAGGTGTTTGCGTTCGACCTTATCCATTATCCGCTCGATAAGATGGAGGCCGTAGCCGCGCTTGTCGCCGGATTTGATTTTCTGATCGAGCGTGCGGGTATTCTTCTTCGGAGAGAGATAAGGCTCTCCGGTGTCCTTGAGCGAAATCTCGACGGCTTCATCGGTGATGCGGATCGAAATCTCGATCTCGTCGTCCGAAGGCGACTTGTACGCGTGGTTGATGATGTTCGACGCGGCTTCGTCGATCGCGATCAGAAGCTTCATTACGAGGTCGGACACCGCATGGTGCGACATGAACAGCCTCTCAAGCTCTTCCCGCAGATCAGCCAGATTTTTGGAATCGCTTTTGATTCTTATGGTGTGCAGTACTTCCACTAGCTTCCTGGGGCAACGAAGTTGTATGAATACGTACTGAGATTTCAATTGCGAATGTCGTGCCACTGAAGATAGATAATTGTATTACGCCTGTCAAGTGCTTTTTTCACACCCAAAAGGCCTAAAGTCGCCAATCGGCCAATACGCGGCGAATTCTGCACAGAAACGTCGTTCAAATTTATAATCGTTAGTGTACAAAAAAATGAACACACCTGAACAGATCCCGGGTCTATGAGTACGGACGTGTGGCACGGACGTCTCGTCCGTGAATTCCGGGAGTGCGGGTGTGTGGCGCTTCCGCCATCGTCCGTGGAAAGTAATACTCACGGGCAAGATGCCCGTGCCACGTCTGCGCTACCAGATCCCACGATAGTTTCTCATTTCCGGATGCTTCGGAACACGCGCTCTGCCCAGTAGCGATCGTCGGAATTCAGGAACGAAAGTGTCGAAATCGCAACTTCGCCCTTGCAGGCGGTTGTGCCGTGGAGCTCGGTCACGCCGTTTTTATCGAGGAGCTGGGTCGAAAACTTCGCGAAGGCCGTCCGATCTTTTTCCATTATTTCGACTACATCGTCCGGATTGTCGCCGTCCCCGATATTCAGCGCAGGAGCCTCCCCTTCGCCGAAGTATTTGATCGTCACGTAGACTTCGCGCGTGTCGTCGAAAGCGCGGAGCGTTTCGCGGTCTTCGAGCAATTCGAGCGCAAACAGCCCCTCGATGTCGAATTTCCAGCCGCCGGGAAGGAGGACGCTCATATCCCGTCTGCGGTAGCCTATGGAAGGTTCCCGTCCGGATTCCGCGGCATTGTATTCGACCAGCTCGGCGAGTTCGTATTCCTCGCCTTCGAACTGAAGAAGCTCGTTCCATTCAGGGTACGGAAAATCGAGGGTCGGGTCCAGATCGTACGCCGTCTGGAGGTCCGCGAGAATCCGGCGCAGCGAATCTTCCTCCTCCTCATTGAACGGAGTTCTGTAGCAGCAGTCGATCCACATCATCGTCAGCGCCCGTTTCAGGTAGAACTCGGCGCCGAGTTCGGTATCCCACCACGGGAAGATGTCCGTCCCGGCTTCCGGATTTGCGATGACCCGTTCCATCCACGAGAGATCCCGATGACCGAGAGGGGTTGCGATGACGCCTTCGTGATCGAATATGAGCGCCTGCGGCAGCGCGATCTGGAATTTCCCGCCGTCCTCCTCCCGAAGTTCGACTATATGCGCGACGGTTCCGTGGAGGTGCCGGAACATCGCCAGAAGCACGCCATCGAAGTTTCCGGTGTCGAAATAACCTGTCGGATCTTTCAAGTTCGCATCGCCTTCAGTTCCATCCCACACGATTCCGTACTTCTGTTCGATGGACTTTATCAGGTTGCAGAGATAGACGTGGTAACCCGGTCCGAGAGACGAGGTCAGGGACGAAACGCCGACTCTCGATCCCGCGGACGCGGCGATAACGATCTCCGACAGCGGATGGAGCTTTACAAGTAGGCTCGGCCTTCCCTGGGAGTCCTTGCTCAGCGCGGATTCGATCAGAGTTTCGGCGCAGATCGATCCGATGTACGACGAAACGTCCCGGAGCCACATTTCCGCCGCGGCGAGGGATTCATCTCCGCTCGAAGCGAAACTTCCTGTGAATGTGATTCCAACGGACATTTCGAGATCGCCTACAAAACAGGGACTTTAAATCACGAACACGGGAACTTTGAACCGTAATCGACGAAAAATTGCTTCCAGGTCGCGTATTTAGCTTTTGAATTTTGCGCTTCGGGGTGTTCAAATGTGGCGCGTCTGCGAATCCTCCCGAGAGAACCCCGCGCCCGCGGCGTTAGCCGCAAGAAGTTATGAAGTTGCTTAAACTGTGTAGCATGAAAATTACCCGCTCCGGATTGCTTTTACTGACCTGGATCGTCGTCCTTACCTTCGCGTTCGCGCCTTCGTCGAGAGCCGAGAGCCGTGAGAGAGTCTCGCTCAAGTGGGAACTCGAGAAGAACGACGTCGTGGTCTATCGCACGTACAAGATCACGGGAGCGGACATCGTTAGCAACGTCGAAAAGGATATTTCGCGGCTATACTCGGTCTACGGGTACGACCTCAGCGATACGGGAGCGGGAATCGTCTACAAAACTTATTCTCTCGCAGAGGCTTCGCTGGCTGTTGTTTGCAAACTTCCGGACAGACCAGCGCGCGAGGGAGATCGATACGAAGCAGGGTTCGAGTTCGCGGAAATCGAGGACGTCGCGCCGTTTGGCGCGAGGGCGCGGTACGAGTTCCTCGGAGAAATCGAACGCCCGGAGAGGCCCGGAGCCAAGTACCTCGGAATCAAGGGCGTCGCAGCGTTCTCCCACTCCGGACGGAATCCGAACGGCTCCTCCGAGCAGGTCGAGGGCGGCCAGATGGAGTTCGAAGTGTTTTTCAATCCGCGGGAGCAGATCGTCCATTCCCTTGTGTGGAACGTCCGGATAAAGTTGAAACGGACTTCGAATCAGGGCGAGCGGGAGTACATCGCGCACGACAGACTCGTTCGGATGAAAAAGTTTTCATATCGCTATCCGGAATTCCAGGCCGAGGTGGACACCGCGATCGACGGCTCTTCGGACGACAGCGTCAAAGGCGGCGTGGACTTCATCATCGCCGGACGGAAGGACGACGGCACGTTTCTTCCGTACAGCAACTACAAGACCGGGCTGACGGCGCTGTGCCTTCTGACCCTGATAAAATCCGGCGTGAGCGCGCAGGATCCGGACATAATAAAAGGAATGAACTGGCTGCTCGCACAGCCCTTCGAGCACACGTACGAGGTCGGGATTTCGATTCTTGCGCTCGAGGCGTTCTACACTCCGCCTACCGAGGAGTATATGATGGAGCAGGGACTCGTCGACGATTACGTCCGCGCGCTGACTCCGCGAGATCGCAGGTGGATGCAGGATGCGGTCCACTGGCTGGTCGAAACCGATATTCAGGAGGGATACTGGGGCTACGGCTATGAGCCGATGGCGGAAACCGCTCCGGCTGACGCGAGGACTCCGGGGCCGGTTACGGGCGCACCGCAGAATCAGCCCGAACAGCCGGCGCTACCGGGCGCGGCCGTGAGACTCCCGAATATGAACGCAGAGGCCCACGGTGGCTCTCCCGACCACTCGAACAGCCAGTACGCGCTCCTCGGACTGAGCGCGGCTTCGAGGTGCGGAATCGAAGTCCCCGCGAGCGAATGGACGGAGTATCTTGAATACTACATAGGCGCGCAGGAACCTCGTGGCGAGCGGATCACGATGCCATTGCCCGCGGATGGAGTCCGAGGTGACGCGGACCCGAGACAGACAAGCGCCCGCGGCATCGGACAAGCCCAGTCGAGAGGATTCGGGTATCGGACGATGAACACTGCGAGCGGGTCCATGACCGCGGCGGGGATCGCGGGACTCGCGCTTCCGTTCTACGAACTTCGCGACCGGCAGATGCTGAATCCGCAGCTTCGCGGGCAGGCGGATCAATCCCTTCGCGACGCGGTCGCGTGGATGTACAAGAACTGGGACGTAAGGCGAAATCCCGGTGGAAGCTCCTCCTGGTACTACTACTACCTTTATGGAATCGAGCGCGCGTGCGTACTTGCGGACGTCTTCTGGGTCGGCGACCACGACTGGTACTTCGAAGGCGCGATGCAGCTTATTAAATCGCAATTCGAAGACGGCTCGTGGAGGGTCGGTCCGACGGGAAGCAAGGAAAGCAATCTCGTAAACACCTGCTTCGCACTTTTATTCCTTAAGCGCGCCACCACAAGGCCGCGGAGTCCGCAGAGCGGCCACTGAATCCGGATTTCGGATTTGGATCCGGATTCAAAAATCAGATAACTCCAACTAATCGCCAACCACCAACAACTAACCCCGAAGCTGAAACCATGACTCCAGACGTAACCGTTGCCGCGTACGAAATCACGAAAAGGTTCGGTGATTTCACAGCGATAGATAAGGTCAGCTTCGAGTTCGGCCCTGGGAAGATCCACGGGATCATAGGTCCGAACGGCGCTGGTAAAACCACGACGATCCGCTCGCTGATGCACATACTGATTCCGGACGAAGGGAGGGTGGAACTGCTCGGAAAGCCGGTTACGAACGACACGCTTTCGAGGGTCGGCTATCTTCCGGAGGAACGCGGGCTGTACAAGAAGATGACGGTCAAGGCGATGCTGAGGTTCTTCGCGAGTCTGAAGGGACTGACAAACGCTGACGTCGATCCGCTGATCGACGTATGGCTAACGAATTTTGGTCTCGACGAATGGAAGAATCGCAAAGTCGAAAGCCTTTCAAAGGGGATGGGGCAGAAAGTGCAGTTTCTCGCGACAGTTCTGCATAGTCCCGACGTTCTGATCCTCGATGAACCTTTCAGCGGCCTCGATCCGGTAAACACGGAGTTCATGATTTCAGTGATCGAAAAGTTTCGCGCGGAAGGCAAAACGATTCTTTTCAGCACCCACGTAATGGAGCAGGCCGAGAAGCTCTGCGACGATATTCTGATGATCCATCGCGGGAAAGTCGTCATTCGCGACACGATCTCCGCAATCAAGGAGCAGTTCGCGCAGAACGCGTTCGAAGTCGAACTCGATGGCGACGGCAAGTTCCTGAACGACCTCGACGAGGTCGCGGAAGTTCACTTCGCCGAAGAAAACGGCGGTCTGGTTTATGATGTCGAACTCAAAGAAGATCGGAGCAGCCGGGAGCTTCTTGGCTCGATAATCGCTCACGCGGGGGTAAAGCGGTTCGAACGAAGGACGCCATCCTTGCACGATATTTTCATCGCGCTTGTGGGGGATGAAGCAAAAGTAGCGACACGCTGATCAGGAAGCGGATTCGCCCAGAACCGCCCAGCCCTTGCCGGAGGCGAAAAGGAAGCCGTCCCGTCCCATAGCGAGCCACGCGGGTGCCTGGTTCTTGCTGATCTCCCTGAATATGGCCGCTGCGTCGGCATCTCCATTAACGGCTCTTGTTAGAAGGTTGACGAGTAGTTCGATCCGTTCCAAGTGTCGTTTGTGCGGATAATGAACCCGCTCGATCCACCTTCCGACAGTCGGATTAGTAACGGCAAGCAACTGCGCGACGTTGTACATTGAATCGTTTTCTCCAAGCTGAAGGAGCAGTTTTCTTATCTTCGCGATGCTAGCAGGAACGTCCATTTTTACCTCTCATCCCATAAATAAGACAGTTAGAAAAAATTAAATTGATTTTATCATTTATCTGCGTTTCACACTGATACTCGTATACAGTCAACGATTCTAAGTGGTCATTATATTTGCAGTATATCACTCCTTATGAATGTTTTACAACCGACGGGATTGGAAATGTAGACGATTGTCGTCGGTGTCTCATCCTTAATTCTACTTTCCGGGAAGGCTCTATCCTTCCCGCCGAAGAACTATCGCGGCAGCCTCCGCCTGATCGATCTTACGAAGCGCGTCGACGAAACGCGCGTATTCGTGCACCTCGATCCGAAAGTCCCGGAATGCGATCTCTCGCCTGAGGCGAACCGTGTTTCCTGCACGGGAGACAGTCAACGCGTAAGTTCCAAACGCGCCGGTGACGTAAGTGCTCACCGGCGAGCTTACGATTTCGAACGCCGGATCGATTTCGATCTCGACAACGTCGGATTTTCGCGGCATGCCATAAAAGTTATTCTCGACGAGCGGTGTCGTGCGCTGCGTGGTTTCGAGATACGCTCCAGTCAGGTTCAGTTTCTCCATCGGGACCGCGACCTGAAAGTCGGCGCTCCCGCGCGCGGCACCCGGAGCCCGCCGGTCGAACTCGAACACGAACCTGAACGGCGCGGCCGCCTGATCGATGTTCGGGAATTCGAACCGTGCGTTCTCGATCGACGACGAAATCCCGGAAAGGAAACTCCGCGCGATCTGATTCCGGCGGAAGTCGTCGTAGTCCTTGAAGAGTTCGTTCCAGTAGAACGCGCTTTCGTCGCCGCGGAAAATCTCGCCTTGAACGTGCGCCGAGCCGGATTCGTCGACCGCGGCAGTCAGAGTCGTGCGCACCAGGTTCAGGTCCGGTTCCCGCGTCGGGATGAACTCTATCCTTCCCGGCTCGTTGTCGAAGAACATCGCTTGACCTCCGCCAAGCGCACGCGGAAGCATTCCAAACGGCGCAAGGCGAATGTCCATGTTTATCCATATCCTGTCCGCTCCGTCCACTGCGTAGAGAGCGGGCGATCCGAGGTCCGACGCTGAGACGATTTCCGACCCGCGATCGTATTCGAGCTGATTCTCGCTTTTGACGAGCGCTACCTTCACTTCTACTCCAACGGAGCCGAGCATCGCGAGAAACAATCCCCTACGATCTCCGCGGCGTTCGAGAATCGTCTGGTGAGGATCGCCGCTGCCGCTGCCTTTGATTTCGCGGTTGACCCACTCGTAGATCGCGAGCATCTTCTTCCGCACGGTTACTCCATCGGCGCCGTCACCGAGGCCGCTTTCGTCAAGAATCTGCCGCGCGGTCTCGCGGACGAGTCTCGTCGAAAGCGGCGAAGTGTAGCGAGTCATCCCGATGGCGTCTTCGAGAATATCGCGGTACGCCGGGCGTTCGAAAATCTCGACGTGGGGCATGAACTCGCTCGGATCGGGCGAGCGGCTTTCGCGTTCGAGCCGTTTCGAGTCCGTAACGGTCCAGCGGTAAACGACGGTGCCGTCGCCGGGGCGGGTGATTTCCGCGGGCACGGGCATAAATCTTTCGCGAATGACGAGGTCCTTGCCTTCGGGCACTATGACGATCCATTCCGTCACCAGAAACGGCGCCTCGAAATCCTGATCCTGAAAAAAGAACGGTCCGTAGCCGTTCGTGCGCATTTCGTTGGGGCCGTTCTGGACGATGAACTTCTCCTCGAGGAAGTTGCCCTTGCGAAGTCCCGTCATTTCGAGGCTGTAGCCCGTGCTTGCGGGTTCGAAAACTTCGCCTTCCGGAGTGATCACCCTCGCCTGAATCTGATCCCTGCGGCTGTAGACGTTCGAGTGCTGCTCTTCGGCGCGTTCGCTCATTATCCTTCTTAGCTGGTGGATGACGCTGACGCTGGACCCGTCCTCGTAGATGCGCTGAACGCTTTGATCGATGACGAGATACGAATCCGCTTTCGGGTCGTACTCGGGACCAGGGCACGTCCTAACCGCGTCGAACGGGTCCCTCGCATAAGGCGCGCTGAAGTCGTATTCGGACGGATCGACGAGAGTCCGCCCGGATGTCCCCGCGGAGCGCAGCTCGATGACCTTTTTTCTCAGATCGAAATCGCCGGGGGAGTTTGCGAGCAGCTTTTCATACCAATCGAGCGCCTTTTCCTGATTTCCCGCAAGCTGGAAGCACTCCCCGATCTCTCCGAAGACCTGAAAGTCGAACGGCCTCAGTTCCAGCCGGCGTTCGAGCGCCCACGCCGCCTCCTCGAACCTCCCGAGCTGTTTCAGGTAGTGCGCCTCCTGGTAGCTTCGATACAGGCGCTCGCCCGCGGAACTGTCCACCTCGGACCTTTGGAACGCGGACAGCGCCTCCTCGATTTTTCCCTGCATCTGGAAGATTGCGCAGATTCGATCCAGCACGTTTCTTCGGTAGGTTCCATTCACCCTGTTCATCTCCATGTAGTGCTCCATCGCGTAATCGTAGCGTCCGTCGTACCACGCTTTCGACGCGAGATAGCTCAGCGGTCTTTCGTATCTTGGGAACAGCTCGCGCGCGCGAAGGTGCGTCCTCGTCAGTTCGCTCGCCCAGCCTGCGTTTTCGTATATCGAAAGCCGCGCGTCGAGAAGCGTAAGGTCGTCCGGACGCGACTCCTCGATTTCAGAAAGATACCTGAGCGCCTCCTCGTATCGATCGTTCCTGACCATGAAGTCGATTTTCATATAGGCCGCGGGAATGTGCAGCGGATTCTCAGCGAGGACGCTTTCGATAAGGCCGCTCGCGGTGTTTAGCGCGGTCGCCCTCGGGATGTGGCGCGAGCGGAGAACCACGAGCGTCATGAAAACCTTCAGGTCCGCGCTCTCCGGCGCGAGTTTCATAGCCCTCTCCGCGAGGTAGGTCGCTTCGTCGTGCCGGTCGTAATCGAGCATCAGGAGCGACCTGGCGGTAAGAAGCGCGGGCGAGTCCGTCTCCTCGTCGAGGCGGCTCGTCACGCTTGCGAAGTTCGTCAGAAGCCCCCGCGGGGCAGGCGAAGCGTCCGCGGGAACATCGTGCAGAACGAGATTCTCCTCGAACTTCACGCCGCGGAGAGGAAATCCATTTCGATCGACAAGGCGGATGCGCGGCGGACTAGCGGTCGTTTTGACGAGAATTCGGTTCCAGCCCGCGGAAAGATTCACGAGTACCGCGGCGTCAGCGTAAGGAAGGGAACCCGGAAGAGGCTTCTCCGCAAAAACCTTCACTTCGTTGACGTACATATCGAGATAGGAATCCGACCCGTACCCGCCTTCGCGGCCCGCGACGTGAAGTCCAGCCAGAGTTTCATTCTCGGTGTAAACCTGCGCGACGAGGTAGACGCAGCCTTCGTTTGCGCGGAGAAACGCCATCGGCTCCGGATCGAACTCGATGTTCGGATAGAACAGCTTCCGCCACGAGGTCTCGTAGTAACGGTGCGGATACTTTTCTTCGAAGCTGAGCGCTGTTTCAGGCTTGAAAACGGTCAGCATCGCGCCCGCCGGCGAGAATCCAAACGGTCCGCAGAACGCCCACTGATCGATGATTCCGAGTCCGTGAATAGCCGCACGGGCTTCGTCATGCCTTCCGAGGCTTTGAAGCAGTCTCGCGCGGTAAATATTCAGTTCGTAGTGTGTGAAGCCATTGGTTTCGACGTTCCGCAGGATGCCTTCGGTCTTTGCAAGCCAGGTGTCCGGATGGTACTCCGTGAGCAGCGCGTCCGCGACCCGTAGCAGTGCGATGCTTTCCGGGAGATCCGGATTCTTCGCGAACGCGTCGAGCAGATCGAGTTTGTGCTGCTCGATGTCGCCCTTGCGAAAGCTCTCGTTTTCGAGGAGGACGTCCAGATTCGACGTGTCTGCCGTTTCCGCGCGCACCGTCGAAGAGGCAATGAAAAGCGTCAGAAAAGCTAATCCGACGGAAAACGCGACTTTGCGAAAGATGACATTCATTTTCGTCTCCGGTGAAGATTTCCGGGTCCGAAGACTCGGACCGAAATTTAGTTTTTGGTAATCTCGGCATTATCCGCGAACAAAATAGAACGATAAAGACAATAATTTTTGAACGCGCGGGGCGAGTCGCAGCTTAAAATGCAGTTGTGATCGCAAGATTGCCAATAATCCATTCAACAACCTATAGTGGCACGGACGTCTCGTCCGTGTTTCCGCTGACAAGATGACCGTGCCACATTCACCCGAAAGGCCTTCCGATGCCGACACGTATGGTTCTTGCGTTTATGGTGTTTTCGGTTTCGTTCTTCGCTGCGTGCAAGCACCGCGACCTGCGCGACAACTCGGTCCGCGTCACAGTGAACGACGGGCAGCTTCTTTTCGGCGAGCTTGCGGTTCCGTTCGTGGAAATCGACACGGTTCTCGGACCGCTCAGGTTCAGTCCGGAAGACATCGGCGAACTCGGCCCGCTCGAAGGCTCGGACATGGAAATATCGGGAAGCACGATCAAGCTCTGGCTCCGCGACGGAAGCGAGTATTCGGGCGAATGGATCGATCCGGAGGCGAAGCTGATCTGCGACGTGGGCGGCGAGAAGGTCGAGGTTCCTCTGCCCGTTGAGAAACTCCAGCGACTGCAATTCACAGGTTCGGAGATTTGGCCTGAAACGAGGGTCGTCCGCGTGATTACGACCCGAAATGACGATTTTCTCGTGAACGCCGAAAATTCGCGGGTCGAACTCGACAACGGCATGGCGATTTTCAGGCCGACCTTCGCGGAGATTTCAACGATGGTGAAGGTCGAGGCTCCGGAGCCGGCTGAAGGCGAGAAAAGCGCGGAAAGCACGGAAGATAAAGATCAGATCTGGCAGATCAATCTCGAATCTGGAATGATCCTTAAAGGCAAGGTCAACGGCGACAGGCTCGTTTTCAATCTGAACGTCGGCCCGGAGAATATCGAGGTGCCGGTGGCGGTCCTCCAGGAAATCCGGCAGGAATACTGGGATCCGTACTTCGACGGGGATTACGCCGAAAGCGACGCGACCGCGAGTTACGGGCCGCCGATGCAGACGATGGCCGGTGAAACTGCGGGCGCAGAGAGGCGGCTTTCGAACCAGTTCGAATACCGGCCGGAAGATGAGGACTCGCGGTATTTCAGCAACCAAAGGTTCGAGTGGCAGAAACAGCAGTCGGAGTGAATTCAGCCACGCGCCCGCTTGGGCGCCAAAGTGAACGAGATTTCAGATTCAATTCGATCCTCGATCCGACTTGCCCTCACCCTAACCCTCTCCCAGGGGGTAATGCCATTTATTTAACCCCTATCTATCATACGTTATTGAAAACACTTTCATTGCTCCCAAGTATCTCTAAAATTGATTAAAAATTTAGACTTAGCCTTAGTCGTAATCTTTTAAGGCAATAAAATAATATATTTTATACTTATTACGTAATTAACAGCTTGTCGATTATAGTTTTTTATACGAACACAAGCCGAGGGAGAAAATGAACATCGTGGTCTGCGAACCCGAAAAGAGCTGTCATACGATATACTTACTATTTGACATAAACATGTGACATTACCCAGGGGGAAAGGGAACTCGCCCCTCGCCCCTCGCCCCTATTTTCCGACCACCGACCACTATCCAAATTTAAGTAGATTCCCGCGAACGGCTGAATGTACCATTCGAGGTTTGTAATCGAGGTAATATCGGATGGTTCAGGGAACCACTGGAAAATGGCAGCCGCTGAAGAGCGAAACTAAAACCACCGGAGTGGTGAAGCCCGGCATCGTCAATTTCTCGCTCGTCCTGCACAATCACCAGCCAATCGGGAACCTCCCGCACGTGTTCCGCGAGGTTTTCGAGATCGCGTACAGACCTTTCATCGAGGTCTATTCGAAGTACGCGGATCGAATCCCGATCGGACTGCATATTTCCGGGCCGCTGCTCGAATGGCTTTCCGATTACGAAAAAACCTACGTTTCAGAAATCCGCGATCTCGTCCGCTCGAACAGCATCGAACTCGTGTGCGGCGGGATGTACGAACCGATACTGCCGATGCTTCCGACGCGGGACAGGCTCGGGCAGATCGAAGCCATGCGAGCGTATCTGAAAACCGAGTTCGGCGCGAATTCCTCCGGATTCTGGCTCGCGGAACGCGTCTGGGAGCAGAGTCTTGCCACCGACATCCGCACAGCGGGGCTTGAATACACCATCGTCGATGACAGCCACTTCAAGGCTGCGGGACTGATGGAGGACGATCTCACGAGTTATTTCCTTACGGAGGACCGCGGAAACGTACTCGCGGTGTTCGCGATTCCCGAGGCACTTCGCTACGCGATTCCGTTCAAGGAGCCGCGGGAGACGATCGACTATCTTTCGCGCTTTCGGTCCGAAACCGGAGAAAACGTTATCGTGTACGCCGACGACGGCGAAAAGTTCGGGAGCTGGCCCAAGACGAACAAGCTGATCTACACCGACGGCTGGCTTAAAAAATTCTTCGAGGAAATAATCGATAACCGTCACTCGGTGAAAATGATCCTGCCGCGGGACGCGCTGAAGAAATGTCCGCCCGCTGGAAAGGTATACTTCCCCGACGCCTCGTATCGCGAAATGATGGAGTGGGCGCTTCCGTCGAACGTCCAGGGCGAGTTCGAGGAAGCAGTCGAAGACGCGAAGGAAGCCGGAGTCTACGAAGGACTCAGAAATTTCCTTCGCGGCGGGACGTGGCGGAACTTTCTTGTCCGGTATCCCGAGGCGAACCGGATGTACTCGCGGATGCTCCACGTTTCGTTTCTGATCGACAAGGTGATCTCCGAAAAGCGCGAGGGAGCAATTGAAGCAAGGCGCGCGCTTCATAAAGGACAGTGCAACTGCGCATACTGGCACGGAGTCTTCGGCGGGCTCTACATGCCGCACCTTCGCGACGCGGTGTACGCGAATCTGATTGCAGCGGAGAACCTCGCCCTTTCAGGAAAGCGCGGCTTCAAGGTCGAGGAGCGGGATTTCAATCTCGACGGAAGCTCCGAAATCTTCGTCCGGACCGACCACGTTACGCTCTACGTCGCTCCAAAGCACGGCGCGCAGCTCTACGAGCTCGATCTGCGCAAGGTGAACTTCAACGTGATGAATCTGCTCCAGCGAAGACGGGAGCACTATCACGATAAAATCATCCAGCAGGCGGAGGAAGCCGAGGAGGAACGGCGCAGGTACGAAAGCGAACGCCGTCGAGCGCATGATCTTGTAGCCGACCTCGTAAAAACCGTCGATCCGCAGCCGCTCGACGAAGGGGATCTTTCGGACTTCGAGACCAAAATCGAGAAGCCGCTGGACGTCGAGACGATCCATCATATTCAACGCTCCAAGCACGAGAATCTCGACCAGTTCCTCGCGTACGACTGGTACCCGCGGCTTTCGCTGGTGGATCACCTCTACGATCCGGAGGCGACCATCGAGAGAATCATCGACGACCCTCTGATGGAAAAGGGCAACTTCATATCGCAACCCTACGAGGTAGTCGCAAGGAAGGTCGACGAGAAGAGCGCGTCGATCGAGTTCCATCGCGAGGGACACTTCCACATTTCCGACCCTGCGCCCGTGGTGCAGGTATCGAAGACCCTGCTTTTCCACGAAGACGATGCGGGTTTTGCCATCGACTACAAACTGAAAAACGAAAGCAGTCGTTCGATCGAATTCGTTTTCGCGGTCGAATGGAACCTGACCCTGCTTTCCGGGAACGCGGTCGATCGCTATTTTGCGGGGGATGACAAATCGAGTCTCGGAAGTCTCGAAACGCGGCTCGACGTCGAATCGAAATCCCTCGCGATCGTCAACGAGTGGGACGGCTTCCTGGTGCGAATCGCCTCGGACAAAAAAATCGGATTCTGGACCTCGCCGATCAAGAGCGTCAGCCAAAGCGAAGACGGCTTCGAACTGAACTATCAGCAGAGCGCGGTTTTCCCTCACCAGAAAGTCAAAATCGATTGCGGCAGGGAATTCTCGTTCGGGCTGAGATTCGAAATCGAGTATTTCGACGCGCGCAAGAACCAGTGAGCGCGGATCGAGGATAAGTGTTCACGGGGTTTCCCTCTCACTCCGGGAGCACACCTTCGTTCGACCTGATTTCGTATACGCGTAACCGCCTTCTCGGCTTTGCAGCTTACAGGTAAACACGCCAGCGGAGTTCAACCATATCCACCATCAAAATCAGTTATATGAAATTTTTAATAAAATTCTATAAGATGGCATAGCGGCTGAATTTCGACA
>JANLHZ010000139.1 GCA_024653775.1 Planctomycetota bacterium
GGCGTTTCTTTGATCCACCACACCGCTAAAATATGCTCTCACGAGCACACTACGAACAGAATCCCGCTATAGACTGCGATCTACCCCGTGAACACTTACTTTATTTGTTTACCGGGTGAAGGCGCGCTGCTTCGCCTCTAGTCTCATGGAATAATTCGTGAATTTCCGCGTTGAACCGTGGGAAGGGAACCTTCAGAACTCTCTGCGAAGCTCCGCGCTTCTGCGCTGAAGAATTTAGGTTCCGGCCGCGTTTTGCTCTGAATGTAGAGTGAACAGTGTCAGAGTACGTACATGAATATGATGATCAGCACCACTGCTCCGAAGAGAACGCCGATAAGGATGAGCTGTTTCTGCTGAGCCTTTTTGCGCTCTTCTTCTCCGGCGGATTCGATTTTTGCGAACCTCGCCTCCTCCTCCTGCTGGGAAGACCGAACGTTCAGCTTGGATTCGTCGAGTTCCCACATTCCGGACCCCATCACGGAACCGGCCTGGGACTTCTTTTTCCTGGTCGTGTTCTTCGCCTCCTCGCCCAGAATCGCGCAGAGTAGCTGCGTGTCGGCGTTGTCCTCGAAAGCCGGGTCCGACCTTCCGGACGCGACGTCCTGCTCCGCGAGCAGCGAATCGAGTTGTTCCCGCGTCAGGAAGCCCCCGGACACGAGGACTTCTCCAAGAGCGACTTCCTTCTTGCCCACGCTCTTCGACGTCTGGATGGACAGCGCCTGATCGAGCTGCGCGGCGCTCATCATCCCCGATTCGACCGCGATAGTGCCGAGGAGCGTGTCTTTTCGCGTCTGGCCCTTGCGCAGCGGATTTTCCTGGGTGAGACGTTTCTGCTGTATCTTCTTGGCTTTGGCGATGTCCTCTTTCGACATCAGCCCTTCCTCTTCCAGAATCTCTTCGAACTGTTTTTCCGGATGGAGCGCCTTGATCTCCGCCGCTTTCATTATCGTGGTTTTGCTCGCGAGGTTCTCCTCTATCGCGATCTTCCCAAGCAGCACCGCCTCCTTGCTCGACTGCGCATAAAGACGATCTCGCACCGCCTTCACCGCCGCGAGCTGGTTCTTGTTCATTATCTGGAACAGAAGCAGGTGGTCGTCGAGGCGGATCGGAGTCAGAGGCGAGCGGACCTGCTCCTTCTGAACGTCCTTCAGCGCGTTGCTCATCGTCTTTTCGTCGACGAACGCATTCGTCACGGCGATCTTCGCGAGGAGCTGGTTTTCCTTCTGCTGGATTCTGACCTTCTGAATCGTCAGAACCATGTCGCGATCGTCGCTTTGCATGTACTTGCGATCGACCAGCACGTCTCCGAGTTTCTGGCCCGTGACTTCCGATATGCGGAGACACTCGCTGATGATGTTCGTCGTGACGAAGCCTAGCATCACGGCGATCTTTCCAAAGAGGGCGTCGGGTGGAGCGTTGTTGGTTGTCATAGTTCTCTTGGAACGAGCAGATTTATCCCTTCGTGAAGCATTTCGAATACGACCGGCGTAATCCCTCCAGGGTCGCCGTCGAGCTGGTACGGTACGGATTCCCCTCCGCTGGTGCTCACCTCGATGGTCCGACCGCGAAAGTATTTTACCCCCGATGCGGCGGGAAGTCTCCTCAGGAATGCCAAAATCACGTACTTGAAAAAACCGAGCCGGATGCTCTCCGTGAACACGCAGATGTCGAAGAAGCCGTCCGAAGGATTCGCAAAGCTGCCGATTTCGAACAGTCCGGCGTAGTTCTTCGCGTTCGTGACGATGACGAGATTCGCCTTCTCCGCCACGAACCTCCCGTCGATCCACACGTTCAGGCAGTGGATGTCTCCCTTCAGAAACGCCTTCAGCACGGGGAGCACGTACGCGTGCATTCCGGGAAGCGTTCCCTTGCCGCGGAGGCGGGAAATCTCATGCACGACGCTTCCGTCGAAACCGACTCCGGAGACCAGCGAGAAAATCTCTCCGTTCGCTCGGCCAATGTCGACCTTGATCTGGAAGCCGTCCATTATCACCCGAGCGGCTTTGCTTTCCCGAAACGGAAGATGAAATTCGCGAGCCATCATATTTGCGGTCCCGACGGGGAACACCCCCATTGGCGTTTCCGATCCGAGCAGCGCGGTTACGACCTCACGAATTGTTCCGTCGCCGCCGACAACAACGATAGCATCGAACCGTTCTTTCTCAAGGGCCGCTTTTTCCCGCGCGTCGTTTTGTTTCGAGGTGAGGAAAAGTTCCACGTCTCCGCCGAGCGACGAAATTTCGGAATGCAGCTTCCTTGCCCTGGATTCGCCCTTGCCGCTGCCGGCGGTCGGATTCGCGATAATGAGAATCTTCCTCTTACCTTCCACGAAGTGCGAGTATTCTCGCTCGCGTCCGCAATTACAATTCTTAATTGAGAATTGGTATTGATGCCGGGGACAGTTCCTACTTTAGTAATATTTTGAATAGAGCGATATCCGGGAGATAACTGCGGGTAAAACATTACTAAAGTAGTAACTACCCCCAGCATCCTGTCACGGATCGCGGACCGTGATCGTCTGGTTCGGGACGATTGAACTATAGGTCACGGTGCCTCCGTCCATGAAGACGACCTTCACGCTGACGGAGGTCGCGTTAGTTCCGGTGCCGATATGAGCTATCGGCTCGCTCTGCCCGCGGGACGACGTGTGGCTAATATCGACGCGCATCACTCCATTTCCAGCGAGTGGGTCGAAATCGGCGTTTCCATCGAGATCGACGTAGACCTTCGCGCCGAACGCGGTGAAGTCGTCGGTCAGAGTTGCGTCGGTGGCGCTGCCGTCCGCGTCGGTCACGGCGTTCACGCGGATGAAGTTTCCGCCGAAGCCGGTGGAGACGTAGAATCGATCCGCCTCGGACGAACCGCCGCCGACGAAAATATCGAGATCGCCGTCCGCTTCGTAATCCGCTACGCAGCACCCCTGAGGCGTCGCGGCGAACGCTCCAAAGGGAGCCGCGGCGGAAGTGAAGTTTCCGGCGCCGCTGATGTCGTTAGTGTAGAGGAACGCGGACGTGTTGACGAACTCGACGATGTCGAGGTCGCCGTCGTTGTCGTAATCGAGGGCGCAGTGGCTCCTCGTCGTGTAGCTCGCCCCCGCGGCGGTCACTCCGAGCGCGGAGGCGTCCTCGATGAACGTCGGATGCCCGAGTTGCGAATCGACGCCCTGGTTGATCCACAGGAACGCGGCGTCCGACTCGTTCGAAACGAAGATGTCGAGAAGAGTATCGTTATTGACGTCGACCATCGTGACCGCGATCGAAAGCAGCGAGTCGCCCAGAAGCCCCGCGGCGCTCGTGATGTCGGTGAAGGTGTTGTTCCCGGCGTTCAGGTACAGAAGGTCCTGCCCGTCCTTGGCGATGTAGATGTCGAGGTCGCCGTCGTCGTCGATGTCTCCAAACGCGGCCTGCCGGGACGCGGTTGCGTCAGTCAGTCCGGCAACTGACGCGATGTTCACGAACGATCCCCCGAGGTTGTTATAGAAGATGTCTTCGTTCGCCGTGCTCACGCTGAGGAAAACGTCGAACTTGCCGTCCGCGTCGAAATCGCCGTGGATCGCGCCGCGGGTTTCGACGCTGGACGTCAGGCCCGCGCTGCCCGTGGTCCCGCCCACGTCGGTGAAGACTCCCGCGTTGTTCGAGTAAAGGCGGTCGTTCGCGCTGCTGTTTCCGACGAATACGTCGATATCGCCGTCCGCGTCGTAGTCGAATGTCGTCACTGAAAGGCTGTCCTCGTTCTCGTTCATGCCGAGCGAGGACATGTTTTCAGCGTTGAATCCGCTTCCGGTGCCCCGGAGCATCTGGTTTACTCCGTTGCGGATTTTGAACAGATCGACGATGCCATCCTTGTTGTAATCGAGCCACGCGGAGCTGACGGTCGCGGACGTATCGCTGATCCCGAGGGAACCGGCGCTGTCCGCGTAGGTCATCCCTGTGCCGGGCGAGGTCGCAGTCTGGTACGTGTACGCGCCCGACGCGAGAATGTTCGAACCGTCTGGATTCGAAACGAGGACGGACGCGTTCCCCGCGCCCGCGGGAGTTATGCAGCTCAGAATCGAGCTTGAATGCCGCGTGATCCCCGACGCTGATGTTCCTCCGAAGGAGACCGTCACTCCGGTGGAGAAACCGCTTCCGTATATGAACACCGGAGTTCCGCCCGAGGTCGTGCCAGCGTTCGGAGACAATGTGTTGACGATGACGTCCTGCCACTGGAACGAACCGCTACTGGACGGAATGCCCGTGTGTCCGACGGAATCCGTTGGTGTAACCCTGATCTTCAGGTTCACGTTCTTCGGGGGCGACGCGGGGGTCCACTGGAATGTCTGGTTGTCGGTGCGGTTGTCCGACGATCCCGCGCCCGGAAGCGCATTGATGTCTGAGACGAAATTGTCGTTCGAATACTCGATGACGACTGTGCCAGGCGAGATGTCCTGCGTGGCCCAGCTTACCGTGAGAGTCCCGCCTACGCCGTAGACGCTTCCCGCGGTCGGGAGCCCGACGAGGACGGTGGGATTCGAGGAGTCGATCGTGAACGCGCTCGCGCTCTTCGCGCTCGTTCCGACGCGACCCGCGGCGTCCGTCGGCGTGACGCGAATCTTGACCGACACCGAGTCGATGTTCGGAATAGGCGACCACTGGAAGCTGCCGTTGTCCGGAGCGGACTCGACAATGGTGAATACCTCGCTTACGAAATCGTCCGTCGAGTATTCGAGCTTGACGGTGCTTTTGTTCAGTTCCGTCGTCGACCAGGTTATCGGTAGCACCCCGCCCGCGCCGGCGTAATTGGTCCCACCGTTCGGGCCGAGGAGCGTCGCGACGGGACTCGTTTTATCCACCGCGAAATCCGCGTCGCTCTGACCGCTTCCAGTGTTTCCGCCCGCGTCTGTCGCGGTGATGACGATGCGCGTCGTCTGCGATGCGGTCAGCGCGTTTATCGCGCTCGCCGCGATAGAGTACGAACCCGTGTCCGGGACGCTCTGCGCAATAAGCTGCGGGGTTCCCGTCGCGCTTGCGAGCGCTTCGATCTTGACAGTGCTCTTGTGCTTGTCGACAGTCGTCCAGGTGATGACGTCCGCCGCAAGCCCGGACCAGTATTGTCCGCCGTTTGGGTACGACACAGACACCACCGGAGACTGGTTGTCCACCGAGAATTCCCCGCTCGCGGCGTAGCCACCCGTCGACGCGTCGCTTGGGATGATGCGAAACTGATAGAACGACGCGTCCTCCCCGGCTTCGTCCGTAGCGGAATTCCATGTAAGCGAGTACGCGCCCGGCGCGAGGTTCGAGGTGCTTCCCTGAATCGTCGCGGCTCTCCAGTCGACGCCGGTGCTGCCGCCGCGATACTCGACCTGCACGTTGATAAGATCGCTCTCTGCATCCGCGACGGTGAACGAAAGCGTTACGTCCCCGCTTTCAAGCGTTGACGGCGTCGTCACGGTCGCGCTGGGCGGCTTGTTCAGACTTAGCGAGGAGTTGTTCACCGTGAACGTTCCCGTGGTGACTGCACTTCCTTTCTTAGTGTCCTCGGGACGGAAACGCAGCTTGACGGACGAGCTGTAGATGTTTCCGATGTCCGCGCTGTTCCAGACGTAGGTGTGGCTGACTCCAGTAGGGGAGGTGGTTATGTCGACGATTCCGTCGCCTCCGATGCCGGGACTTGCCGGCTTGAAGTTGACGCCGCCGTCGAAGCTGTATTCCACCTGAAGATTGATGTTCTGCGATTCCGCGTCAGTCGCGGTGTAGAGAATGTTGACGCTACTCTGGTTCGTGCCGAGCGGAGTCTGGACCGCGACCTGCGGCGCAGTGGTGTTGTCGAGGGAGAACGACGACGTGCTTTTAGAAAGACCCGCTCCGCCGGCGTCGGACGGAGTGATTCGAATGTACACCCGGAGCTTTGCCTGCGCGGGAAGGTCGGTCTGGGACGCCCAAGTGAAGAAATGCGCCTCGCCCGTGACGCTTGTCGCAAGTCCGGAGAGATTCGCGGCCGCGCCCGTCGTAGCGTCGGTGCAGACGACCCATGGCGACGGAGTCCCGAAACTGTACTCGATCACCGCGCTCACTGCTTCCGCCGCGGTGTCCTGAAGTTCGTAGGTGATGACGACGTTCCCGCTCTGGATTCCCTGCGGAGTCTGCACGACCACCACGGGCGCGTTGTTGTTGTCGACCGCGAACGAACCCGAGACGAAGGCCGTTCCGGAGTTGTACGCGTCCGCCGGCGTGAACCTTATCAGCACGCCCGTCTGAAGCTTCGGGCCGAGGTCGTTTTTCGCGTCCCAGACGAACGTGTACACGAAGGAGCTTCCAGGAATAAGACCCTGGGTGCCTCCCGACGCCAGCGTGGGCGTGCACTCGCTCCAGTTCGCGCCCGCGTCCTTCGAGTAATGCACGTCCACGTTGACGTAGTCGCTTTCGTTATCTGTCACGGTGTAGCTGACGGTTACGTTGCCGCTGATGGTTCCGGAAGGCGCCGCGCCCGAAACCGCGAATACCGGGGCGTCGTTGTTGTTCACGACGAAAGGCGAAGTGATCGACGGAATCGGACTCGATGGATCGGTGTTGTCGACCGCGGTAAACCGAAGTTGCGCCGCGGGGTGGTACGTCGCGCCGAGATCGGTGAACGCGTTCCAGGTAAACGTGTACGCGCTTCCGGGGAAAGTCGCGGAGGTCGTGACCGACGTAACTGTGCTCGCAGTGGTCGCGGGATAATACGTGCTTCCGTCGTCGAGCGTGTATTCGACAGTCAGGTCCGCGCCTACCGCGGGGGTGTCGTAAATGTCGGCCTGCACCTCGATATCCTGTCCGACCTGCTGGACCTGATTGATCGTCAGAATCGGCTGCTGACCGGGCTGGGTGAAAATAGTGTTGTCCACGGTGAACGCGGGCGTAATCGAAGGGTCTCCAGTACGCGTATCCGACGGAGTGATTTTCAGTCTTACGGTTTTCAGCGTGAGTCCAACCTGAGTCGAGTTCCAGACGTAAGTGTGCCCGATTCCCGCTGGAGACGACGTGATGTTCGTTAGCCCCGCGCCTCCGGAACCCTGCTGCGCCGTCTGGAATCCGAGTCCGGAGCCGATTTCCTCGTACTCGACCAGAATCGTGCCGAGCGCGCTTTCCGCGTCGAGCAGAAGGTAATCGATCGGGATGTTTCCGAACTGACCACCGTTTGGAGTCGTGATCGAGCATTCCGGCGGGCTGGTGTTGTCGACGGTGAACTGCCCGCTCGTGATTGGGGCGCTCGTGGCGTTTATCGGGTCCACTGGAAGAACTACCGGGTCCTTCGCGGTGAGCCTCAGCTTGACGTTCGGACTGCGAACGATGTCCGCTGCGGTGTCCCACACGAAATTGTTTATGATCCCCGACGGAGAGGCGCTGAGTCCGGTAAGACCCTGGTTCAGGACATTCGAAGTGTCTTCAGTGCAGGCCTGCCACGCGCCGCCCGCTATCGAGTATTCGATCGTCATATCCGCCGGGTCGGAGTGGGAATCCGTCAGTCTGTAGCGAACCACCGCCCCGCCGGACTTGGTCGATCCCGCAAACACGACCTCTAACTCCACGATCGGCGGCTCGTTGTTGTTGACTACCATCTTTGGGTCCGTCGAAAGCGCGGGGAGATAGACCGTATCCGATACGTCCGTTCCGTCCGTCGCGGACATTCTGATTCGAACGTCGGCATTGTAGGAGTAGCCCAGGTCCGCGATCGAGTTCCAGAAGAATTCGACGGTCGTACCCGACGAAGATGAACTGATGCCCGTTGTCGCGGTTCCGACCCTGGGAGTCGCGGGGAAGAACGTCGTTCCATCGAGGCTGTAGTCTACAGTCAGCACCACCGGGTCCGAGTGCGTGTCCGCCAGAGTGAACCCGAAGCGGATGTCGCCCTTCAGAATGTCGGGAAGCGCAAGCCCGGTTATGTCGGGCGCGTCGTTTCCGTCCACCGCGAAAACGTCCGTTTCACCGGAATCCCCCTGCTTCTGGTCTTCGGGAGTGATTCTGACGATCACCTGATCGGCGTTGACGTTTCCGAGGTCCTTCACACTGTCCCAGAGGAAGATGTGGTCCGTTCCCGCGACGCTCGATGCAAGGCCAGTGACGGCTTCGCCCGGAGTGACTGGATTTCCCTGCGCGTCCTTCGCGTAGTTCGCGTTGGCGAAGGTCTTGCCTCCGTCGGAGCTGAACTGCACCTGGATCGCGATGTTGTCCGAGTTCGGGTCGATTAACCGGTAGTCGATCTCTATGAAGCCGCGAAGCCCGGAAAGCGGGGTCGAGACTTCGCAGGATGGCGCGTCGTTGTTGTCAACGTTGAACGGCGGCGAAGTCTTTTCCTCCCCGCGCTGCTCGGCGCCGCTTTCGACGATTCGGTAGGGCGTGATTTTGAAGAGTACGCCGAGAATCCGAAGACTCGGGGCGTCGGTCTGGGATTTCCAGAGGAACTGGTAAGTGTCGCCCGCGGGAGACGCGGTCAGATTCGTGAACGTGCTCGAACTTCCGACCGGAGTCGCGGTCTTCCAGGTGACGCCGTCATCATCGGAATACTCCGCGTAGATGCTTGCGTTGTCGCTTTCGACATCCTGCAGAAGGTAGTTGATGGTTATGTCGCCTGAAAGATCGCCGAAGGAGTTCGAGCTTGACGCGGTGAGAGTCTGTATCGACACCACAGGCGGCGTGTTCGGCGGCTCCGTGACGATCTGACGTTCCGTCCCCTTTGCGGCGTCGAGCGCTTCCTGCACGCCAAGCTGCGCCGCGGCGAAACAGGACGTGAGATGCAGCGTCATCAGTAACAGGGCAATTTTTCTCATAATCAAGTTGCCGGTTTTGGTGGTTCTTTGGTCGACAGTTGGTTGTAAGCAAATTTTATTCCGCGATAACTCCGAAAAGTTACCGGTTCGTAAAGTGCACAAAATCGCAAACAATAATCTACTACGGAACTGCGCCGCGATGCAAAACAAAAAACGTGTGATCGAAGTTCCACATTGGCTCCCAATAGTGTTCGGCACGGTACAGACGCTACTAATCGTGTCGATCTACACGGGATGGGGCAGGTGAATTTTCAGGCATCATGGATCAAGCCCTCAAAGGCGATTGGCAGTACAAAAAGTAGATTATATTGCCTTATATCTATCAAATTAATTTCAAAATTTGATTGTAGTAAGCATCTTAAAAGTTCGTTATATGTATTTTTATCGATTAACGTTCGTATTTTGCTATTTTACTCACTTATTGATTCACGCGCCGATTCGAGGTCTCCGGAAACAATCCCTCACGCCTTTGAACCCATGCCAGCCTCGCCTGGAAAAGCCGTCAAACGACCTCAGCCGCAAAATCCGTTGGACGGCTCGTCTGAACGTGTTGTATCGATCATTTTCGAAGATTGGGATGGTTCCTCTCAGGCGGCTCAATGCGTTCAGCGCTTATCGTGCCGAACACTATTGAGTTGGCACCGGCAAATCTTTTCTGAAAGTGCGGAAGGAATAAATGTGCGCTTCGAACCCGATCTGTGCTAAAGTGTTGTTGCCAGCGACGTTATGATTTTATGGTTCAGAGGTCAGATGCTCGAAAATAAGAATTCTATCGACCAAACTTTTCGCGAGGCCCAGGCCGCGACGAAAGCATTCGCAAAAGAATCGCCTTTCTGGAGCTGGTGGCATCTTGCGACGACTTTCACGCTGCTCGCAGGCGCGCTCGTCGCAGCGGCGCTGCTGCCCTGGTGGTGGGCGAGAGTCTTCGCAAGTATCCTCGCGGCGCTGATTTCCGTCCGCGGATTCATAATCTACCACGATTTCATGCACGGCACGATTTTCAAGAAGTCGATCGTTCCGAAGGGACTTATGTACGTTTACGGGCTGCTGTTCCTTTCGCCGCCAAGCGTTTGGAGAAAAACGCACAATTATCACCATGCGCACACCGGGATTGTCGAGGAGTCCAAAGTCGGCTCGTTTCCGATGATGACCAGATCCCAGTGGGAGAAAGCCACGTTTTCGCAGCGACTCTGGCACAGAATCGCCAGAAATCCGCTGATCATCCTGCTTTCGTACCTCACGGTGTTCGTTTACACCATTTCCTTCGAATCGTTCGTCAAGAAGCCCGGCAAACACTGGGATTCCGCGCTCGCCCTCGCTATCCACGGCGGGCTGATCGCGCTTCTTTGCGTCCTCGGTGGGTTCTGGTCCGCGTTCCATGTGATTATCCTTCCGTTTGCTATCGCCTCCGCCCTTGGCGGGTACATGTTTTACGCACAGCACAATTTCCCGTCTGCGAAGCTGCCTGCATCGGAAGAAGGCACCGGCCCCCGCGCGGCGGTCGAGTCGAGCAGCTTCATGAAAATGGGACCGATAATGCGCTGGTTTACCGGGAACATCGGGTATCATCACATTCATCATCTGAACCTTGCCGTGCCGTTTTACCGCCTTCCCGCGGCAATGAAGGCAATTCCGGAACTTCAGAATCCCGGAACGACGTCGCTGCACCCGAAAGACATCTGGGCGTGCTTCCGTGTGAAGCTATGGGACGAAGAAAACGGCCGAATGATAAGCTTCGGCGATCTCAAGCGAATGATCCGGGAAAAGGCCAAGAAGCTCACGGAGCCTGCGCCAGCGGAAATCGCGGCAAATTAATTCGGATCGGGTCGTAGAGTTAGATGCGTTATCGGATGCGTCCGCTCAGATGCAAAAGTTTTTACCCGGCACGCGAAGAAAGCCCATTATGTCATGATCTATATGCGAGTATCAGTGTGAAACGCAGATAAATGAAAAATTGTACAATTACACGTCATCGCATACTGTCAGTGCAACATTGATGAATATTTGCCGTTTACACGTCGAGCATTGTAAAGCTCATTGTACCTTCCTCATTTAACGGTCATATCGCGCCGTCGGGCAGAAGGATCAATTGGGTCAACAAAAGCGTTGCCTTTTATGGAGTGGATCAACTATATTCTCGTCAGGAAAGATCGAATGGAAACCACGCCGCGCGCCGCGGCAAAGCAGAAGTCGTCACGAGGCCGCAATGTCCGAAGTCAAAATCCGCAATGAAGGCGCGCCCGTTTTCGGCGACCTCTATCTAACGAAGCTGATGGCGAGCACGTATGACGCAAAGCACGAGATGATCGAAGCGCTGCTCGCAGCCATCATGAAAGAGCATCCTTATATCGAGATCGACGAAGCGCTGATCAGACTCGTTCTGGACGAAGCGCTCGTGAACTCGATCAAGCACGGAAACAAGTACGACGTTTCGAAAAACGTCACCGTAAAATTCTTCGGAGACGAAAAGCGCTGGGGAATTTCGATAACGGACGAGGGCGAAGGAATCGCGCTCGAAGATATAATCCCGATAGATAATGCTAACGAGGAGATGCTCGACCACGGACGCGGCGTTCTGCTTATGAGCGAGCTTATGAGCGAGGTCCGGTATTACGATTCCGGACGCACGCTGTGGATGACTCTCGATCACCCGCGAAAGGGCTTCGGCGATCCCGTTCCGATCAAAGTAAGCGACGATATTCCCGAACTGGGAGAATCGGACTAAAATCATTCTGGAGAAAAGTAATGGCGACCAAACCAGCCCCGAAAGTGAACACTCAATCCGTCGGCGACGTGACGGTCATCTACTTCTCCCAGAAAAGAATGCTCCTCGACGAATCGAACATACAGGCAATCTATGACGAGCTGATCAACATCTCCCAGAAGGAGTACAAACCGAAACTCGTTCTCGATCTCGCGAACGTGCAATATCTTTCAAGCGCGGTCATCGGGAAGCTCGTCGCGTTCAACAAGACGCTCGCGCAGGACAAAGGCCAGATCAAACTCTGCGCCGTGCAGGCGGGCGTAATGAAGGTCTTCAAGATCACAAAGCTCGACAAGATATTCAAGTTCTTCGCGGACCAGGACAGCGCCGTCAAGAGCTACAAGTAATGGAACAGTGGTGAGTGGTAAGTGGTCAGACGGAATCGTGATCGTGATCGCGCTCCTGACACGGATCCGGATCATCCGGTTTCGATCCGGGCGGGTTCTGAGTTGTCGCTGATTCCACGTCCGCTTCAAACCGCTCTCCGCTCCGGAGGCGGGAGTGTTTCGTAAACAGCATCGGAAACGCGATGTCCGAGAAGCAGCAGGGGATGTACACAGCGACGAGCAGCACGAACGCTACCAGGAAGAACGAAGGCGTGGGTCTTTCGCCGAGTTCGCCGCCCTTTTGATTCACGCGGACCTCGTTGTCCGGCGATACGTCCGGAATCGCGTTCGGGTCGGTTCTGACTCTATCCCCGTCGCCTGGCTCCGCCATAGATACGACTGCGTTGTCCCCCGATGGCGAGACGTGTTGATATTCGTGGTGATCGTGCAGACTCCCGAACGCGACGAGGTAAAGAATGCTCGCGATCGTGCTGATTCCGACGTGGAAACTGTGGCTGTACAGAGTCGTCCGTTTGACGCCTCTGCTCCCGATCAGTCCTAGCGCGACGCCCACCAGGGTCGCTAGGATCACCCGCCACGGATGCAGAAGGAGGCAGATGTGCGGATCGATGGAAATGTCGCTCAGCAGAGACCCGAGCCACGGGATGAAGATGTCGCTCACCGAGCATACGCCGAGCGCCCCGACGAAGCCGACGAGGATCGCTTTTACAATCGACTTGTCGTGGCGGAAAAACATCGCGGTCGTCGCGGCGGCGCTGAAAAACAGGTGCGTCGGATGCGCCAGATCGAACGCGACGTCGACCATCTCGTCGTCAAGATACGGAAGCAGAGCGAACGCGAGTCCCGTCGCGATTATCGCCGCCCCGGCGGAGAACGGGAGGTGCTGCGAAAGTTCCGCCTTGATCGAGTGATGATGATGTTCTTCGCAGTTGTCAGTCATTGTTTTTCTTCAGCAGCCTCAGAATGCTGGCAGGCTGAAACCATTCCGGATCATTGTCCACGAGTTGCAGCTTCACGCCACGGTCCGGATCGACGTCGATGAACCTCATCTTTGTAAAGCCGTTCGTCATCTGCACGTCGACCTGCTCTCCGAGATAAAGCAGCCGTTTTTTATATTCATCGAACAGCCGCGGTTTATTTTCGAGGAGGAGATCATAGTTCGCGGACAGCGCGCGCGCAACTCCGCCCAGAACTCTCTCGCGAAGTTCCCGCGGGTCCGCTTTCAGCGACTCCTCTATCGTGCCCGCGGGAGTTTCGAGGTCCTTCGGGAACCGTTCCGCGGTTCCGAGCACGTTCAGACCCACGCCGACGACCGCGAAGCGCCTGACGTTGCTGCGGGTCTCGATGAGGAATCCGCCGAGCTTCCTATCCGACGCAACCACGTCGTTCGGCCACCTGAGTCCAATGCCCGCGCAGGTTTCGATCGACTCGAGCGCCTGCATTACGCTGACACCGGAGTAGTGGGGGAGGAACCTTGCGTCGTCGTCCGAACGGAGTTTCACGATAACGCTGAACGCGAGGTCCATCCCCGGCTCTGAAATCCACCTTCTGTCGAAACGCCCCCGCCCTTTGGTCTGCGCCATCGCGACGACGACGCTGAAGTGCCCCGCGCCCGCTTCGATCAGCTCGAACGCTTTCGTGTTCGTCGAGTCGAGTTCTTCGTAGACGTGAAAGGCGAAACCTTCCAGACCTTCTTCAAGTCTTTTGAAATCGTTTGTGTTCACTTTCGATCTTCCGGCTGGATTTCACCGGCGCTTTTCATCGCCGCGGCGACTATTTTTTCGTGAATCCAGTATCCTGCAGTCCGCATATCCTCTAAAGCGGATTTGACGCTCAAGTCGGTCACTCGAATTCTGACTCAATCTCGTCGTCATTCCACGAAACGGACGGTACGCCCATCATCCGGCAGGTTACAAGAAACTCGACGCGGCCTATTCCAAGCAGCATAGCCGCTTGACCGGAAGTCAAACGACCAAGCTCGAATAGCTTGACCGCCATAGCCTTTCTTGCTTCGGACTCGAATTCATCCGGGCTTTGGTTTGCTGCTATTGCAAGCGATTCGGGATATTCGACCACGATGTTCTTCATTTCCGTCCTCCAGCTTCGTTTATAGTA
This sequence comes from Planctomycetota bacterium, assembly GCA_024653775.1. Classification (GTDB taxonomy): domain Bacteria; phylum Planctomycetota; class UBA8742; order JACQVU01; family JANLHZ01; genus JANLHZ01. The sequence goes on from JANLHZ010000139.1 coordinate 14,015, forward strand.
TCACATCGGATCATTATAAGTCTGTCAAAAACTGCGCGCCTCAAAAGCGACACGACTCCTTAGTTGGACTATCGAACCAGATACTTGGGCAGCAGGTCGATCGCGCGTGAGATTTTCAGCGGCGAATCCAGCGATTCCGACTCGTCGTACTTCGCCCCGAACCCGGGCTTCTCCCACGATCTCCACAGCGCCACGGGAACGCTTCCGTAAGAGTGGGTCTTCGTGACGCAGCTCGTCGGATGGTCCGGCAGAACCGCGAGACTCGCGCTTTCGAACGTCCGCAGTTTCTCGAACACCGGGCGGATAATGTGCTCGTCGATCTTTTCGATCGCGCGGACCTTCTCACGGGCGAGTCCCTGATGCCCCGCTTCGTCGGGAGCCTCGATGTGCACGAAAACGAAATCGTACTCGCCCAGCGCGTCCACCGCCGTCGCGCCCTTGCCGGCGAAATTCGTCTCGATGGCGCCGGTCGCGCCTTCCACGTGGATGACGTCGAGGCCGCCCGCCTTCGCGATTCCGAGGATTAGGTCCACCGCGCTGATCACCGCGCCACGGAGGCCGAAGGACTTAGTGAAGTCCGGAAGAGTGAGCGATCGTCCCGCGCCCCAGAGCCAGATTTGCGAAATCGGGAGCTTTCCCGAGTCCATCCGCCTTTTGTTTACCTCGTGCCCCGCGAAGACCTCCCGCGAGAGTTCCTCGATCTCCGCGATCTGCGCAGCGTCCCTGCCGCGAGGACGATATGCCGCGATCTCCCTCTCCGCGATGTCGTGCGGCGGAGTCGCTACGAACTCGAGATTCGCGCCTCCTTTGATGACGAGCAGATTGCGATACGATTTCCCTGGGTGAAACTCGTAGCGGCTTCCGTCGATTCTCGCGTTCAGCGCCGCGAGGAGGTCTGCGCTTTCGACGGACTCGCATCCGTCGCCGGAGAAACTCATCATCCTTCCGTCTGCGACGCTGACCGTGTTGCAACGCACCGCAAGATCCTCGTCCGCGAGTTTCACCCCCATCGCGAAAGCCTCGATCGGCGACCGCCCCGTGTAGAACTTCGTCGGATCGAACCCGAGGATACCCATGTTCGTAACGTCGCTCCCCGGCTCGTATCCGGGAGGAGTCGTTTCGATAGCCGCGATGGTCCCGAGGCGGACGACGCTGTCGAGCGCGGGCTTCCGCGCGGCTTCGAGCGGCGTTCTTCCGCCGAGTTCCGCAAGCCTTTCATCAGCCGCGCCGTCCGGAACTATGATCGCGATTTTGTGCATTTCACAACATTCAGTTTTTCGCGTTATCCGAGCCGGGAATCGGGGCGGACGTCTTCATTCCTAATTCCTAACCCGGACGAGCCGGAACCAAAATTCTTCAGCGCAGAGTCGCGGAGTGCGCAGAGCTGCGCAGATAATTTTTCGAATCTCTTCAATTCTCCCTCCGAATTCTTTGCGACTTGGCGACTTTGCGTGGTCAGAAAATGAGAATTTCTATTCTCCGCGAGCCTCCGCGTCCTCTGCGTCTCTGCGCTGAGGAAGCAAAGAAAATCGTCTCGTTTTGCCGATGTTTTCATTGATAAGGGACTAATTGACCTGCAACACCGCTTCCCGCATCGCGAATTCCCGCGTTACCTTCGTCGTCACCGTCATCGAGTACTCCTGGTCGCCCGCGCGGACGAACAGCCTCGGCTCCCCCTCAGGCGGCTTCTTCGTGTACGCGAGGATGTACGCCGCGGCTTTCTGGAGCACGTCGCCGTCAGACCCGCCGAGCAGAAGCCCGGACGGTCCGTTGAAATTCTCTGGGATCATCAGAACGCCGCCGACCTTGTCGTGCATCATTTCAAGGTCTTCGTTATCCTGAAGCCTTCGTCCCATCACGAACTTGTTGCCCTCCGCGAGCCTGAAATGCCTTCCGACGGTGAGGAGCTGGTAATCGTCGAAAGTTTCATTCTCGGTGTGCGAAAGCAGGTCTCGGACCTTCACCGCGATTTCCTTCTCCGTTAGCATACATCCCGTCGACGGCGTGGGAATCTCGTCGATCCCGAGCGACCTCGCCAGCGCGAAAATCCCCGTGCGCGACTTGCCTTCGAACGCGAACAGCTTCTCCCGGTCGACGATTCCTTCCTTCTCCGGAATCGTTTCCGCGAGCAGCTTTGCCGAAAGCGGGCGAAGAATTCTGCCGCTGAGGTCCGACTCGTCTTCGATCAGTTTCATGTGGTCGCGCTTCTGGGAATTCGGGCGCTGGTTCAGCACCTCGCCGCTGACGACGAAACTCGCGCCGACGAGATCCATAAACCTGCGCGCGCGTTTGAACATATAAACCCGGCAGTCGCAGCACGGGTTGACGCCTCTTCCAACCTGGAATTTCGGATTCCGGATAATGTCCAGATACTCGTCGTCCTTTCGAAGCGACGTCACCGCAATCCCCAGGTCTCGCCCGATTTTTGCCGCTTCGAAACTACAACAGTTGAAAACGGAATGAAAATTGATGCCCTCGACTTCAATGCCCTGATCGAGCATCAGTTTCGCGGCGAGGGTGCTATCGATCCCCCCCGAAATAAGCACAACGCATTTTCTGGTCATTTAGTTTAATATCTGCTGAGCCAACACAAAACCCTAGTTTGTGGTTGTACAAAGATCGCCATCCAAGGTTCGCCGGAAGGATACTAATGCGAGTATGAGGTTAAAACAACTTTCTTCGAATTCGGAACCAGGATTGGGCAAGAATCGATCCGAGTCCCCGATAGCGGAAAATTTGTCCGCGGAAAAAAGTTCCGTCGCGGAAAAAAGTTCCTGGAACAATCTTCGTGACGCCCTGGAATCGACTCGCAGGCGGGGTTTCTGAAGTCAGGCAATTTGGTACGACCTTTGCTTAAATTTCAATCGAGCGGGTTCTGTATCCGCTAACCCGGATTTTGAGGAAAAAAGTTCCGAGACGGCAATGTTAGACACGATGTTCAGAAAAGGCGCGCTACCTGTCCTCGAGCAGGCCATGAACTTCCATGAACAGCGCCACAAATACATCGTCCAGAATATAGCCAACATCGAGACGCCCGGCTACGAGCGTCGCGACCTCGATCCTGCGGCTTTCCGCAACCTCGTCAAGGAAAGTATCGTGGTCCGGGACAAAAAAGCAGTCAAAACGTTTGATATGAATGGCGACGGACACCACTGGATGAATCACCTTGGAAATCTGCGTGTCGGGCACGTAAAGGACCGCGGCCGCGATATTCTTCGCCACGACGAAAACAATACGTCGATCGAAACCGAAATGGTCGAACTGACCAAGAACGGTATGGCATTTCAGGGTCGGGCTAATCTATACAAAAAGCAACTTGAATTGATGCGTTCCGCGATCCGCGGCAATTAGGGAGTAGTTTGATGACGGCAATCGGACCAATGGACATCGCAGCGGCGGGACTGAAAGCCCAGCGCACCCGGATGACGATCATCGCGAATAACATCGCGAATCAGCACACCACCCGCAACTCTTTCGGCGAAGTGATGCCATATCGCAGGCAGAAGGCGGTTTTTTCGAACGGCGAAGCGACCAGCAAGCTCGGCTTTCGTCGCGGGGATCATTTCTGGGGCGTACACGTTGCGAAGGTGAAGGGCGATCCGAGCGATCTTCCGAAGGTCTTCGATCCGAGCCATCCGGACGCGGACGAAAACGGCTACGTCACGATGCCGAACGTGAATATCGAAGTCGAGATGATGGATATGCTCAGCGCGTCGCGGGCGTACCAGGCGAACATCGCCGCGATCGAGGTCACGAAGGAAATGTACGGCTCGGCCGCGCGGATCATCGCGTGATGGGCGAGAGATAATTCTAAAGTTTTTGCCAGGGACGGCCGACAAAGGATAGAATAAGAAGACTCAGGTAGAAAAATGCCGCACGAAGTTAACAGCATACTTTCAAGACCGATTCAGCCGTTCGGGGAACGTCCGCAGACGGATACGCTTCAGCAGACCGGCAAGACTTCGTTCCGCGATATTCTGACCGAGAGCATCAAGAAGGTCGATAACCTGCAGAAGGAAGCCGATACGCAGATGGAAGCCCTCGTAACTGGCGAGACTGAAAACATCGCGGAAGTGATGGCGGCGGTTGAGAAAGCCGATCTCGCGTTCCGGCATCTGATGGAAATCCGCAACAAGCTCGTCAGCGCGTACGAAGAGATCAATCGCATCCGTATATAGCGCCTTCAGAACAATCTTCGAGTCTTGATCCCCGTACCTCGGCTGAAGCTACTACAGGTTCCGGAGCGGCGCAAAATACACCCGGCGTTTCTTTTCCGTGGAAAACCATACGCTGAGACTTTATACTTTGGCATCAGCGAACTTATGCAGGAGAAACAGATGGCCGAAGAAGAAACGACTCCGAAGGACGACGCCAAAGCCTCGAACAAGAAAGACGCCAAGGCGCCGGAGAAGAAAAATGAGCCTGCAAAGGCTGAATCGAAGCCCGCAGGCGATGCTAAAAAGGACGCCGCGAAGGCTCCGGAGGACGAAAGGCCAGTACCGGCGGCTCCAGCCGCAGAGCAGCCTTCCGAGGGCGATCGCGAGATGAAACTCATCGGCATCGAAGGATTCTGCAAGGACGAGACTTTCATCGTCAAAAAGGGGAAATCGATCACCATCGGCCGTAGCCGGAGCTGCGATTTTTCGTTTCGAAAGTGCGCGCGGTATCTCCAGGCCGATCCTGAGAAGCGCGACGAGGACGAGGATTTCATCACGGTTTCGAGGTCGCATCTCAAGTTGACTTACGCTGAAGATGGCACGCTGTCCATCGAGGATACGTCTAGCAACGGGACGTATCTTTCAGACGCGAAAATCTCGAAGTACACCATAAAAGACCTCGACAAGTTCTGTTACAAACTCCGCCTCGGGACGCGTGAGACTCTGCTCGTGCAACTCGGGAAAGTCACTGCGGTGAAACACAAGCCGGACGATCTGCTCGAGGACGCGCCGACCATCGCGGAACACAGCGAAGTGTCCGTGCAGAGTCCCGCCGCAGAAGCTCCGGCGGAGCAGAAAGTCGCGGAGACAGGCGAAAAGAAAGACGAGGCCACCGGGCCGAAACATGAGGCGAAGGCAGACGCAAAACCCGCGGAAGCCGCGCAGGAAAAGAAAAACGCTCCAGTGATCGCGGAAGCGAAGGATTCAGCGGAGGCGGGGAAAATCGACGCCGCGGCGGAAACGGAGGTCGAAAAGGACGACGACCCGAAAAAGGAGCGCCACGTCACCGATACCGACAAGAAAGAGATCAAGCGGTTTTCGTGACATTATATTCGTACCGTCTACGAATATAATGTGTGATTCTCTTCGGGAGTAAAACATTACAAATAATTCGTAGACGGCACGAATATAATGTCACTATCCGCCGGCGCGGTACTTGGTTATCGGATCGCGCAAATACGCCGGATGAAGGTTCTTCGGATCGACCGCCGGGAATTCGACGGTGGTGGCGAGATTGCAGAAAGAGGCCAGCACGTCCTCGTATCGCGGAGTTTCGAGGATCGTCAGGCCCCTGACGCGGAGATCGGATTCGATTTCAGCGAGGCCGTCCACGATCGCGAAGGTCTCTCTGGACTGCGCGGACGCGATCAGACCCAGTTTCTGGATGTCCACGCAGCAGTCGACGTCGAGCGTGCTAATTATCCCGTCTTCTGCGACGAAGTAGCTCCCGATGAATCCCTGCGCCATTTTCGCGTCCCGCATGATCACGATTCGTCCGCGGGCGTTACCTGCGCGCATCGCGGCGTTCGCGAGGATCATCAGCGTGCTCACGGGATGGATCGTAGCGCCGGTTACGATCGCCATGCTCTTTGCGAGTGCGACGCTGACGCGGAGCCCGGTGTACGCGCCGGGGCCGATGCTTACGAATATCCGCGAAACGTCCTTCGGCGCCATTCCGCCGTCGCGCAGAAGACCGTCGATCAGCGGCGGGACCTCTTCGAGGTGTGCCTTGAAGCTTTGAACCAGGCCGAATCTTGGCACTTCGTCGATTGCGACCGCGACTCCGCCCGGCTCTAGACCGCACTCGATAAAAAGGTTTACTTCGCCTGCAATCATCAATACCTCGCGCCAGAGACCTTGACTGTTTTCGAAAATACCATAAAAATATCGCAGTCCCGAATATCAAGGAGAGTTAATGTCAATCAGCATCACGTGCGAAAGTTGCGGCAAGTCCCTGAAGGTTCCAGCGAGTTACGCCGGGAAGAAGGCGAAGTGCAAATGCGGCGCGATCATCAAATTCCCGGAGGCGGAAGAAGAAGAGGCGGTCGCGGTCGCGGCGGCTGACGACGACGATGACCAGGAAGAAGCGTCGGGCGCCACTTCGGAAAGCAGCGAAGACGACGATGGCGAAGAGGAATCTCCGCGAAGAAGACGTCCCGCGAAAAGGGAGTCCAGAGGCAGCGTCGCGCGGGAAGGTTCCGGCCTTCCGATGGTTTTCACTAAGCGCGCCGACGTGCTCTACGGATTCTCGTTTTCGGGATCGGGCGGAGGACTCTTCGCCGAGCTGATCGTCGGCTGGCTTCTTACGATAGTAACCTTTGGAATCTATCTTCCGTGGTTCATGTGCAAACTCAACAACTGGGTTTGCAGTAATCTCGTGCTGAAGAGCCGGGAAGGAAAAGCGATCCGCGTGCGCTTCGACGGCTCCGGAGGCGAACTTTTCGGGACGTTCATCGTCGGCGCGCTTCTGACCTGCGTAACCTTCGGGATTTATTATTTCTGGTTCTCGATGAAGCTGACGAAGTTTTTCACGGACAACACCCACGCGGAGACCGACGACGGAGAGGAATACGATCTGAAGTTCACGGGAACGGGCGCGGAATTCTTCGGCAGGATGATTCTCGGCACGATTCTTTGCGCGGTCACGCTATACATCTACTTCCCGTGGTTCATCTGCGACCTGACGAAGTTCTATTACGAGCACCTCGCGATCGAGAAGGAAGGAGAAGCCTACGCGTCCTTCGAATTCGACGGAACCGGAGGCGAACTGTTCGTCACGTACCTCGTCGGCGCGCTGCTGACGATGGTGACGTTCGGACTCTACGCCCCGTGGTTCCACTGCAAAATGATGGAATACTTCCTCGGGAACACCGCGGTCATTTTCGCGGAGGACGAATCGCAGCTAAGCATCCGTTTCACCGGCACCGGCGGCGAGTATTTCGTCACGCTCGTCGTGGGAGCGATCCTGACCGCAATCACCTTCGGAATCTACTATTTCTGGTTCACCTGCAAGCAACTGAAGTTCCATTACGATAACATCGCCGTAGTCGCGGCGGGCGATTAACGGGGATAAGGAAGGCCTTCATGTTCGTATATCTGAACTGTCCATCCTGCCAGACTCGCGGGCTGCTCCCGCGGGACGTTCTCGAAGGCAGGAAGTACAGATGCAAGAAATGCAAGACCATCATCGAGGCGAGCGAGGACACCTACGATTATCACGTCGTGAGCGGCTTCGGAAACGACTTCACGCTGAAACTCGAGCGCACGCTCGACTCGAGCGCTGCGGAACTGAAGCTCGCCGGAATCGCGGTGACGGGCAGAGAGCGGATCGACGAGGAGGCTCGGAAGTCTCTCAACATGCTCGCGCTGCGAAAGGAAGGAAGGTTCGTTTACGCGTCGGATTCATCGGGCAAGCCGACTGCGGGCGCGGGATTCTTCTTTCTCCGGGGAGGCGGGCTGCTTCAGGTTCCGCTCCTGTCTGAAGGACTCGCGAAGCTCGCGGAAACGTCCCGCGCGGACCTTCGGGAAGCCGCGATGCTTCAGGAGGCGGCGTCGAAGGCGCGCAGGAAGAATCGCGGGTATCATCAGTTCGAGACGATCGAGAAGGAGCTTTCGAGGCTCGCGGAAGTTTTCAGGACGTCGGACTGGGACGGACTCCGCGCCAAACTTTACGACGAGGAGAAAAACCCGATGTGGGGAGAGATCAAGGACGAGCTTGCGGATCTTGAGGTGGAGAACATCGCGCTCGTGGACCTGAATTTCCCGACGGAAGGCGTCGCGGTGCTGAAGTCGAAGTGGACCTACGCCACGGACGAAGGAAGCAGCGAAAGCGACGTCGGCATTATCTGGACAAGGGACGACGAGGGCTGGAAAGTCGCGTACTGGGACGACGATCCCGCGCAAGTGGCGAGAAAACTGAGAGAGAGTTTCCATTGCTGAAGCCGCGGGTCGCGGTGAACGGTAGGCAGCTCGAATCGAATCAATCGAATCGACGAAATAGTGGCGCAAACAAACACAATCGTTATCTGCCGGGGTTGCGGAAAGAAACTTTCGGTGACGAATAAGGAGGGCAGCCGGAGGCGGTACGCGCTTTGTCCGGTGTGCGACTCCCACGTGAAGATCAAAGACTCAGCGGCTGCGGGACTGCCGCGGGCGATCTATCTCGAAAAAGCGACCGCGGTCGAAGAGCATGAGGCTTTCAGGGAGGATGAAAAAACGAAGGTCCTCGTGAAAGCGGAATGCGCCGAGGGATCCAGGTTCATCAGTGGAAAACCTTTGGAGCGATTGAAGACGCTTTCCGCGGTGAGGAGCATTCGCGAGGAGGATGAAGCGCTCGTAATCGAATTCGCCTGCGATCATCTGAGGCACGAAACCGGGGCGGAAGTTTCGACGGACGAGGACTTCATGTGGGATCTCGATTCCGTCCTCCGAAAGGTCGCGCTTACATCCAAGCTCGACCCGAAATCGCTTCGGAAGGACAGCGCGGAAGTAGTCAGGAGCGCGTGGGTGGAGCCGTGGATTCTGACGGGCGGGAAGATCGAGGCGCGAAGGCACTTTCGCGGCTGCGTGATCGAGTCCGTGAACTTCAAGGCGCTCGAGTGCGACTCCGACATCGTTTTCGAGGACTGTCTTTTTACAGGCGACGTCAGTATCGAAAGCGACGTGGCGCGGGACGAGCGCACGGGCGCAACCACGAGCTTCGTTTCGCGCTTCCATCAGAAACTCGTTTTCGAGCGCTGCGTCTTCGCTGGAAACATAGGCGTTAGAAACATCGTCTGCGACGACGGAGTACTAGTGAAGGACTGCACTGTCCACGGCTTCGTGCAGGCGTCGGACCTCCGCGCGGCCCAGGATCTTATTATCAAGAGATCGAGCCTTCGCGGAGAACTCGACGTCCGCCGCGCGAGGATCGAGGATTTCTCGCTGAAGTTTTCGCGGCTGGGATCGCGGGTGCTCGGGAGCGAGCTTCGCACGTCGGGCGAGACGGATTTCAGCCACGCGTTCTTTTGCGGCAGCATCGACTTCCACCGCGCGCAGTTCCGCGGCTGCGACGTCCTCGGCGCGAACTTCCTTGCGCCCGCGTATTTTCTGGGCGCGTCATTCTCCGGAGTCGTGCGCTTCGGACTCGACTATCACACATTCGAGCTGTACGAGCGAAAGGGCGAGCAGCTACTAAGTCTGTACGGAATTACGCGCCTCGCGCACCTCGTCACCCGCGTCTCTGCCGACATGGACTTTTCGAATTCACTTTTCGAACAGGGGCTGTTTTTCGACCGCGTGGAATTCGGAAAAGTCGACGGCGAAAGGCCGAAACTCAGTTTCGTGAACACTCAGTTCTTGGGCGAGACGCACTTCGATCGCATCGAGAAGCTGGACGCCGACCTCGACTTCACGACCTGCGTGGCGGAGGAACTTACGTTCAACGCCTCGCGCATCGAAGGAAGGCTGATCCTCGACGACGCGTTCGTCAAGGGCAGGATAACCCTCGCGGGGACGGAATTCGGGAGGGACAGCACGCTAAGCTTCTACAGCGCGTCGCTTTCGAACTTCAGCGTTTATCAGGACATCCACCTCGAAAAGCGCGACGAAAGCGCGGACGTCTCCGGAAGGTTCAGCCTCGTTCGAAGGTGGCGTCAGGCGAAGAAGACGAGGCTGTTCTATAAGAACCTCATCGACGATCTTGAAAGCGCCGACGACTACGACCTCCGCATCCGCGGGCTCGAGGATACTAGCGGAAAGGACCTCGAAATCGAGGCGATGAATCGCTCGATCCAGGAATTCGTCCTGCTGAAGGAGAGCTTCGAACGAAGGGGGATGGGTAACGAGCAGGACTGGGCTTTCTGGAACCTCTCGAACATTCGCTGCGATCGCGACTTCGAGCAGTCGCTCCAGAATCGAAACTACATAGGCGCGGTGCTCGCGAAGCTGAAGTACTACGTTTTCGGAAAAGCCTTTGGCTGGGGAATCCGGCTCGGGAACATCGGAATAACGAGCATCGCGGTGATTTTGATCTTCGCGTTCGTGCTGCATCTCGTCGGACTTTCGGGAGTGAAGATCGAGTACGATCACGTCATCGTCAGCCTCGCGGACACGACGATGCCTGAGAAGGTGCTGCTCAGCTTCCACAGCTTCTTCAACGTCCTCTACGGCGACTGGACTCCGACGGAGACCGCGCCGCTGCTGAAATTCGCGCTGACCTTCGAGAGTATTGTGGGGATTGTTCTCACGACCTTCTTCGTGGGAGCGTACACTCGCAAGGTGCTGCACTGAATTAGGATCGAGGGACGAGTCGGCACTGGGACCGCGAACGTCTCGTCCGCACACGCGTCCGAAGGACGCACGAATAACGGAGTGCGACTGTAAGCGAAGCGAGTTGTCGCGACTTCTGGACTTATGCGACTACCCGATCCCTAAAATTGCGGATTCCCGACGATGTAGGGCTTCATCGGCGGGTTCTCATCGCAGATTTCAAGCGCGTTGATCAGCGTTTTTCGGGTGTCGAATCGATCGATAACACCATCGGCAGAAATTATCGAACTTCACACCGTGAGCCAGGCAAACCACCTGAAAGTTGAACGAAAAAGGCGTTCAATAAATCCTCTTTGCGCCTTCGCTCCTTCGCTTCTTTGCGTGAAACATTCCCATAAACAGCGGTTGTTTGGACCGTTTCGCGCAAAGTCGCCAAGGCGCCAAGGAAGAATATTCAAGATTCCTGTGCGATGCGTACGGTGAGCAACTTGCCGAGATCGCTTATGGAATTATTTTTTGGGTCGGTTCGTTTTCAGGAAGGACTTCTGTAATCACGTAACCCGCTTTGCGCCTTTTTTAATCGACGGTTGCCCGTTCGTACGCGAACTGATTGACATTCGTCTGACGCCCAGCGTGTTCGATGGTCATACATACGAGGTTGCCATCCTTGTCGGTTTCCAGGAGGACGTTTTCGTTCAAATCGAAAGTCTCGACGATTTCGTTATCGTTGAACGTGATGAGCAGCGTATCTGTATCTTCGAAGTATTCCGCCTTCATACAAATCCTTTAAAATTTCGATCGAAGAAAGCGTTGTGAACGGTCTCCCCGTCGTCCAGTATAACAACTCTCAGCCACTTATTACCCGCTTCCTTAATCTTCTTCCACCTCCGTATGCGACCATCGGGTTAAACTGAGCCAAAATCCGGGTTTTCAAAAGTATCGCGAATCCACTGCATCTTTATCCCGCTCCGGTCTTGTCACTTTCTGGTATGCTCGAAGTACTTCGTGAACTTCATCGGAATCCCATCCCATGAAATGAATTGTAACCTGAATGCTCAGGTGAGCAACCTCAAAACTGCGGGTTGCCGACGATGTAAGGCTTCTGGGGTGGGTTCTCGTCGCAGATTTCGAGCGCGTGAATCAGCGTCTTGCGTGTATCGAGCGGATCGATTATACCATCGACCCAGAGCCTCGCCGCGGCGTAGTACGAAATTTCGATTTGGAGCGCTTTGTTCTCAAGTTTTGTCGAAGGCATCTAAAAAATCATCCCTCGATATTCCCGATTGCGTGCAGATCGCGCGTAAAGTCGGTCCCTTGATTGTTTTGTGGTTTGGCATCGTCAGCGCGGTTTTCGTCCCGTCGCCATTATCGCGTTTCATTGAAATGTGCTCTTTTTCCCTTAAGACTGTGAACCCAAGAAGTTCGAGAGTTTTTACAACTCTACGTTTGGGAGCGTCCGTTGGAAATTTCGCCACGGGATCAAATTCCAGTTTCAACGACAAATGCTTCAATGACTTCGGAATCGTCTTTGAAGGCTATATCCCCGAATGTCTCGATATGAAACCGAATCGCAGACCTGACGTTTTCGAGAGCGTCATCATAAGTGTCTCCCTGACCCACGATCGCCGCGTCCACGCCAATCGGATATCCCACAAAACAATCATCATGCTTTTCGATTACGATTTTCAGATTTTGCACGTCCATTTCCTCGCTTGATTGGTTGCGGCTAATTATACATCAGCCCGGCTGAAGCGCCAACTTCGAACACTCGAAGTATACCTTTCGCGCGGACAAAAAAACAGGATTTTTGCGCGGAATACAATCGCGGCAGCTCGCTTCGCTCACGGCGGCGCTCCAGATTTCCCTGCGAAACTCCGCGCTCTCTGCTGCGTAGTACAAGCTTTCCTGCGTCGTGTACTGATTCTTGATGTTGTCGTAGACCGCCTTGCGCGCGCCTTCACTGGACACGTCGAAGGCGTAGAACAACGCCTCCACGATTGTCTGTGTTGTAAGCTACCAGATATAGCAAAAGAACATCGCCCTCACGAACGGTAAACTCCCTGTGATGCCCGCTCCCACTTGCCTCGGCTTGTTCCGCGCTCTCCGCTGTATGGTGCGAAGTTCCGAGATGAGCTTTCTCCAGAACGCTCTCTCCTCGATAATGTATAAAGTCGACCGTGTTAGACCAGGCCCTATAATTTGGCGCGTAATCGTCATCCGGCCAAGCCGACCATGCTCCGCTAACGTATTCGAGTCTGTATGTTCCGGCTTCATCGAACTTTATTGCGAATCCGCCGTCTTCCTTTAGTTTAGGTTCACGCAGACACTGCGAATTGGTGGCAACGAGCCTTATTTCCCCTTCTGTGCCATCATTCACGGTTTTCGCGGTGGATGGGCTGATCGCACTGTCTTCGTCCCAGGCTATTTCTCCGGCGATCCACCAGACAATCTGAAAAGCTGCGGCGGCTAGCGGATGAATCGCGTCTACTACATCCACCAAGGCGCTTGGCGGCTCGCTTATTGTCACCGCTCCCGAATAATCTTGATTGGTATCTTTATCGCCATCGCCCACGCAGCTTGTCATCGGCATTGAAACGGCTGCTATAGTAAGAATAACACTTAAGTATGTACGTCGTGCATTGTTCATCGCTATGTTCCTTTCAAAAAAAATAACTCACTGAAACGACCAGACGTCGTTCTTTGGGGAACCACCTCCCCAATCACCCCCCAATACCCATATCTTGTCGTCAAACACTACACTGGCATGGTTATCGCGTTTCTCGTAAGGCGCGTCTGCTATCCGTACCCAATTTACACCGTCCTGAGAGTGCCAGACATCTTTCCCAGGCGCGGAGCTACCGTTGCCGAGTCCTCCGATCACCCATATCTTTCCATTGAAAACAACGCTAGTGTGACCAAAACGTTCCCCCCAAGGCGCGGCGGCGGTTTCTTGGGTCCAGTTCACGCCGTTGGGTGAGGACCAAACGTCATTACCGATTTGGAATCCTCCGATCATCCAGATTTTGTTCTCAAAAACGACGCAAGTACTGCCTTGCCCCGCACCCCAAGGCGCGGCAGATATCTCTTGCGTCCAATTCTTTCCATCGTGTGACGACCAGACATCGTTGGGGGTATTATTTGAGCTGCCTCTAACTATTACCCAAATTTTGTTATTAAATACCGTACCGGTGTTGATGCTGCGCTGCTGCCCTCCCCAAGGTGTGGTGGCGGTTTCTTGCGTCCAGTTTACACCATCCGAAGAGGACTTTACTGAACCTCCCAACATCCAAATTTTATCATTGAAGACGACGACGAAAAGTCCCACATAATCATACTCGTTGTCTGTTTCCTGTGTCCAATTTATTCCATCCACAGAGGACCATATGTCATTGAAGCTTCGAGCCTGTGTGCTCTGATAGTACACACCACCGATCACCCAGATTTTGTTATTGAAAACCACGGCGGTGTGTTGGGAACGAGCCGACCAAGGTGCGGAATCCGTAACTTGATGCCAAGATTCAGCACTTCCTCCTCCGCTATTTGCGGGAAGAGCGGAAGACGAATCGCCCCCTCCGCCGCCGCAGGCGGAGGAGAGAGCGACGCCTGCGAGCAAGGCAAGTAGCGCGAGTAATAATCGAGTCGTTATGTTTCGTCCTGTGCTCATCCGAACCTCCCTTTTAGGCGAGGTCATCTCCCGCGATGGCTTCGGGATGCGCAAAAACAAGAGGGCGCACACCCAAAGCCGTAAGCGCAGGTCCTACCACAGACCTTTAGCAGGAGCTTCCGAGCAGCGCCCAAAAACGGACGCCGCCCCGGCGTTGCTCCATTCCTGCTAATGTACAAACGTGGTAGGTTTGCGCTTACAATGAAAGACAATCGGAGCGGATTGCTTTCTTAAATTGTCAGGAAACGATCTCTCGCACCTCCTTGAAAAACTGAAAAAAATCGTAAAGACCCGTGCATTGTAATCCGCCGGAAAGTCGAATCAACAAAATATTCTCGAAATCCGCTTTGCGCCTTCGCTCCTTTGCCTCTTTGCGAGAAACTCTTTTTGAAACCGCGGGTTATAGGGATCGTTTCGCGCAAAGCCGCCAGGGTGCGGAGACGCCAAGATTCCACATTCAAGATTCCAATGAGACTGCGTGAGGGTTGCAGAAACGTCTGGGCATATTGAGGATTCCATAAATTCAGGGGAGTTCGTGTC
>JANLHZ010000165.1 GCA_024653775.1 Planctomycetota bacterium
AACCGTTCACGGGGTAGTTCGCGTTCGTAGTGGCGCCGTAAGGCGTTTATTCGATCCACCACACCGCGAAAATATGCTCTCACGAGCACACTACGAACATAATCCCGCTATAGACTGCGATCTACCCCGTGAACACTTACTCCGATCTGACGTGGATCACCGAACGTTCACTTCACGTTCATCCTTTCGTTCGCTGTTTCTTATCCATTCCCGCTTGTAGCGAGAAAGGATCGAGGGCGCCCTCGGTGGGCCCAGAGTCATCGCGTCGCCGGAGAAACTCGACGGCGATTTGACGGCTCTGGGTGGTTCCAGTTCGTAGCTCGCAAAGGTCGAACCAGCCTGCGTTAGTTAATACCGCACTCCGGACTTACCTCCCTTTGCGCGAAAAGGAACCTCCAATCTCTGTCTCTTTCTCCTGCAGGAAAATTTGGTGAGACATTTACTAAGCGCGGATTTTTATATTTTTTTGATCGGGAGGCTGAAAAGTCCGTCAACTTGAGTAGTTCCTAATTTCTAATTGCCAATTCCAATTCCACTCCCCCTCCTAAATTTAAAAAATCGTTGTATTCATATAGTCGTTTATTATTCTGTGTGCCTGTACCTCCGACAACTCTCTTTTCTGTACTCGAATTAAGTAAGGCCGCATTCGCAAGCTTTTAACCGAAAGTTCCGCCAGGGCTGTAACCAAATGATCGAAGTCAAATCTCTCACAAAATTCTTCGGCGATTTCACCGCGGTGTCGAACGTTTCCTTCAACGTCGACGTTGGCGAGATCGTCGGATTCCTCGGGCCGAACGGCGCGGGGAAGACGACGACAATGAGGATGCTGACCTGCTACCTCCCGCCTTCGGACGGCGGCGCCACCGTGGACGGTTTCGACATTTTCCGCGATAGTTTCGAGGTCCGGAAACGCCTCGGCTATCTCGCGGAGAACAATCCGCTCTATGACGATATGATCGTCGAGGATTATCTCAATTTCGTTGGCAGGCTGCGGCATTTCCCGCGCTCGCAGCGAAAAGCGCGCATAAACGAGATGATCGACGTCTGCGGCCTCGACGAAGTCTACGGCAAGGAGATTTTCGAGCTTTCGAACGGGTTCAAACGCCGGGTGGGGCTGGCGCAGGCGCTTTTCCACGATCCGGAATTCCTGATCCTCGACGAGCCGACCGCGGGACTCGACCCGAACCAGATTCTCGAAATCAGGAACCTCATTACACGGATTTCCGAAAAGAAGACGATCATCCTCTCGACCCACATCATGAGCGAGGTACAGGCCATCTGCTCCCGCGTGCTGATCATCAGCGGCGGGCAGATAATCAAGGATTCGACGCCGAGCTTGCTGGTCGAGGAGATGAGCAGCAAGGACGTTTTCTACGCGCGGATTTTCGGCGACACTCCTGGAAACATCGAGGCGAAGCTGCGCGCGGCAAAGGTCGTGCAGGACGTGGTTCCGGACCCGAAGAGAAACGCCGAGTATTTCGCGGGAGAGATCGTCATCGGAATTTCGCAGGATGGAACCGCGACTTCGAGCGCGGCGAAGGACCTGTTCCAGCTCATCGCGTCGAACGGATGGTGGGCGAGCGAGCTTGTTCCTGCGAAGGCTACGCTGGAGGAAGTCTTCAGGAAGCTGACAGTCACCGAGGAATAGAAAGAAATCGCTGGAGAGATAAATGAGCGAACCGGAAAAGCGATCGGACCTACTAAAGTCGAGTTTCAGCGCGTCTGCGCCGGCGCAGGCTTCGAAGAAGGAAGAGCCGCAGACGGCGGTCCCAGCGGTGAAGTCGCCGTCAGAGGTCGAATATGGCGGCGAACACGCGGAGGGAATGGTGCAGCGGGCAAGGAGTCAGACTCCGCCGTTTAGTTTCGCGAACGTTTACGCGATACTTTCGAAGGAACTGAAGCAGATGTTCTTCAGTCCGATCGCCTACATCTTCATAGGGGTGTTCCTCTTCACCACCGCGGCGATGTATCTCTGGGTCGTCGAGGGCGGCTACACCGACCTCGAAATCGGCGAAGTGCAGCTCCGGACGTATTTCTCGTTCTGGGCGCTATACTACGTCATCTTCATCCCGTCGCTGACGATGCGGACCTGGGCCGAGGAGAAGAAGCAGCGGACTCTCGAACTTCTGTTCTGTTATCCGCTGCGGGATTCCGAAGTCGTTTTCGGAAAGTACCTCGCGTCCCTAACGATCCTCCTGCTGGCGATCGCGATGACGTTTCCTGTGCCACTATACGTCAGCCAGCTTGGCGCGATAGACACCGGACCCGTGTTCGGCGCGTATCTCGGCGTCGCGTTGATGGGGATAGCGTTTCTCGCGGCGGGGACGTTTTTCTCTAGCCTTTTTTCAAGTCAGATCGTCAGCTTCATCGTGTCGGTGGCGTTTCTCGCGATATTCTGGATTCTGGGCGCGTTCTCCGCGGTTGAGAGAACCCTTTCGAACGTCGGCCTTTACTTCCTTACGGAGCTTTCTCCGGAGACGCACTTTTCGGCATTCGCGAAAGGAATCGTCGATACCAACGACGTCGTTTTCTTTGTCAGCTTCACGATTTTCTTCCTGTTTTTGAACGTTGTCGCCGTCGGATCGAGAAAGTGGTGAACCCACTCGCGCAGCGGACGCTATTAAACCAAGTCGGATAAAGTAGAGCAGATATGTCGTCAGAAAGAATGTGGTACGCGATAAACGCAATCATCGGGTCGATTGCGATTCTCCTTGTGCTGGTGCTCGTGAATTTCGTTGCGACGAGTCCGACGCTGAAGGCTCGGATGGATCTGACGGAAGACAGCCGGTTTACGCTCGATCCGATGAGCGCGGACGTCCTTAGCCAGCTAGACGACTACTGCACGCTTCGGTTCGCGTACGACGACGCGTTCGGAATCGAGCTGCGGAAGGTCGTACGGGACATCATAGACAAGCTCGACGAGATGAAAGCCGTGTCGAACGACAGACTCAAGGTCGAGCTTTACGATATGACGGTCGAAGACCGCAGCGACGAGGAACGTCTGGATCGCGTCGAGAAGCTCGCAGAGCAGTACGGCTTCCCGCGGATTTACAGCTACGAAAGCCGTGCGGGTCAGAGGACGCAGGTAACGGGTTATTTCGGGCTTTCGATCGAGTATCAGGGAAGGATGAGCCCTGTGTACGTTCGGAACGCGGAGACCGAGGACGGAAGTCTGCGGATGGAAGTCGAAATGCTCGAGTACGATATCGTGAGCACCATCTACGGACTCGCGGTTCGTGGCAAGAATATCGTCGCGGTGGCGACGCCGAATTCGCTGTTCAGTTCGTGGTCGAGCGCGACGGGTCGATTCGACGTAGTGCGCGAGTTCAACGACGAACTCGAGCGGATGTACGACGTCCGCGACGTTTCGCTGAACAACAAGGACGCGTGGGACGTGCTCGGAAATCCGCTCTGTAAAGTGCTGATGATCGTGTTCCCGGTATCCGCGGACCAGAGCCAGCCGAGCAATCCGATGATGGGCCAGCAGAACGCTTCGGGCACCATCGACACGGTGTCGCGGTTCCACATCGATCAGTTCATAATGCGAGGCGGCGCGGTGGTCGTTCTCGGCAACAACAAGGATCTCTTCTCCAGCGCCGGAGGGTCCGCGTGGAACGTGCCTTCCGTCAACAACGGACTTTCGGAACTTCTGGATCACTTCGGGCTGAAGATCGGGAACGACATCGTACTCGAGGATTCGAACCACTGCCGGGAAATGCGGATGCCGATCAAGACGGGGAACACGAACGTGATGGCGGACGTTCCGCTGAAGTTCTACCTCACGCTCGATTCCACCGCGTTCGTAAGCGACGACGAGGGCGGAGTCGACTCGGACGTCGTCACCTTCGGAAAGAACGATTTCGAGGGTTATTTCCTTTCGAGCGTGACGAGTACCGTCGCTTCGGATAACGACAGGGTGAGGTTCCGCCCGATAGTCACGACATCGGCGAACGCCTCGACCAAGGAAGGCGATTCGGTGTTCATCGACGCGTCGGAGCTTGCATCCGCGGATTTCCAGGAAGAGAACGTTGGCAGGAAGCATCTCGTCGCGATGACCGCGGGAGAGTATACAAGCTTTTTCGAGGGCACGGGAATACCGGACTCGGTCGTCGAACTTTATTCGAGAAAGGAAGAGGACAGCATCCACCGCGAGGAGGACCTCGAGAGCATCGGAGAAAGCGCTCTCCACCAGCCGGAAGCGCCCGAGGATGAGGAGGAACCCGAGCAGCGGAGCTTCACGTTCTATTCGAGAACCCCGGGCGGCACGAAGGGAAGGGTCGTGGTGTTCGGATCGCTTTACTATATCGTTACGAAAAGCGCGCTCGACCTCGTTCAGAACGTCATCGACGACTGCGTGTTCCGTTACACCGAGCCGAAGGAAGAGGGGGACAAGAGCGCGAAATACAACCTGATCCAGCTTCGAAACCGCAGCGGCCGCACCGAGAAGAAATTCGAGACGAGGCCGGAGTCGCCGAACCTGTGGGAGATCATGGTGCTGTTCGCGGCGCCGCTCGCGTTCGGCGGTCTCGGGATTTTCCTTTACGCTATCAGAAGCTGGAGAAAGAGCGAATTCATCGCGAAGCTGTCTCCAAGGGGAACCAGCCAGCGTTCACACGCGGAACCATCGTCCGGAGAAGGACATAGCACCGAAAACGGAGGGCGTGAAGGATGAACAATCGTTCACTCGTAATCATACTCGTTATTCTCGGCGTCGTCGGCGGCATCTGGGGAATACTCCGGTTCAGCGGTTCTCTTGAACCTCTTGGCGGGCCTGGGCCGATCACTCCGGGCGATCAGGTCAAGACTACGCTGTTCGACGGATACGACAAATCGAAGGTATCGAAGATCGTGGTGAGCGCGGTAAAGCCGTCCGGAAAGATATCTGAAGACCTTCTAGAGCGTCTGTTCGCGATCGACATCGTCAATCAGCTCGAAGCCCGCGGAGACACGATTCCAGAAAAATTCTTCGAAGAGAAAGAAGAGTTCGCGTTCGTTTCGAAACTGACGAAGGCGGAGCGACAGGCCGAGTGGGACAAGATGATTGCGCTGATGGCTCTTCTCGACACGATCGGCGTGCAGAACGAAATAAAGAACGCTATAGGCGAGGACGTCACCGCTCCCGCATGGCTGAATCCGGAAGAGGATGAAGACGAGGAAAGCAGCGACGAGAACGCGGAAGAGGACGCCGGGGAGAACCCTGAAACCGCGGATGAGAACTCGGAAGAGTCAGTGGGCGAGAACGCGGAAGAAACTCCGGAGCCGGCAAAACCGGCGCCGCTATCGTGGCCTTCGCGCGCGCTTCGCGACGCGCTCGAAAACGTCAAGGAGCGGCTGAAGCAGCGCGACGCGACCCGCACCTGGACGGAGGAGGCGCTTGCGCAGGAAGAAACGCGGATCAAAGCCGCGATGGACGCGGTGGACTCGCTCGACTGGGGACGAAGGGAAAGCGTCACGCGCGTTACTCTCGTGATAGAAAAGATCGGCGATAAGTGGTACGTCAAACGTCCGAACGGGTCCATCGAGATCAACGCGGAGATGTTGCCACGGGCGCTTGCCTCGCCTGGAATTCTCGTCGCGACGGACGCTCCCGTGTCGAACGTTCCGCGCAATCGCGACAGATTCGGGCTAAACTATCTTGAAGGCCGTCAGATTCAGCTTCTCGCTTCCGACGGGAAGCCCGTGGCGGAATTCGTCGTCGGCAGTTCGCCGGAAAGCAGCGAAGGTCGGACCCTTTCGAAATGGCGGTTCTTCAGGTATGCGTCGCTTCCTTCGAATCTTTCGGACGAGAAGCTGCTCGACAACGTCTACAAGGTCGGCCCGATAACCATCGAAAGCGAAACGCTCGAACGCGACGTCCGCGAAGTCTTCGGGCTTGTAAGCGACAGTTCGACGCCTCATAAGCCCTGGTTCCGCGATTCCGGCACGCTGTTCCCGAAATTTTCGGAATGGTCGAAGGAAGTCGAAACGATCGACGTCATTTTCGAGGGGGATATTCCAAGGGACGACATTCTGCCCCACGCGTTCACGCTTGTAAAGGAAGCCGCCGCGGCGCAGCCTCACGAAGAAGGCGGCCCGGCCCCGGAGGATAAGTGGTATTTGTCGGACGATCGCAATCAGCGCATCAGGACTCAGACAGTGAAATCGTTCCTCGATTCCGGGTTCGGAAGGCTGGAAATTTTCGACGTGCTAGACCCGGCCAGCGGGAACTCGCTGCTTGGAAGTCCGTGGCTGACGATAACGCTGACGCGGGTCACGAAGTCCCAAGCCGAAGGCGCGCCCGACGTCACCACGAAAACCACGGTCCGTTTCGGCGCCAAATTCGGCGACGTTGTCGATCTGAACTATTATATGCAGGTCGATGGCGATCCGAAGGTTTATCTCGTGCAGAACTGGGTGGTTAATTCGCTCGCGAAAAAGAAGGAAGATTTCTTCGACACCACCCCGATCGATCCCGCGAAGCCGATCGATCCCCAGCCCGGCGAAGACGAATTCGTCCTCCCGCTCGGCGTCCCGATGAAGCCGGAATGAAGAATTAGAACACCACCGGCTCGTTATAGCGTCCGTAGACATCGACTAGAGCCTTCGTCATCTCGCCGACGGTTACGAGCACCTCCGCCGCATCGAGCGCGAATGGCATCACGTTCTTTCCGTTCATCGCAGCGTTTCGCAGCGCCTTGGTTGCCGCGTCCGCTTTCGCGTCGTCACGTTTCTCCCTGACTGC
The DNA here is from genome assembly GCA_024653775.1 of Planctomycetota bacterium. Classification (GTDB taxonomy): domain Bacteria; phylum Planctomycetota; class UBA8742; order JACQVU01; family JANLHZ01; genus JANLHZ01. Next base: position 6,722 of record JANLHZ010000165.1, read on the forward strand.
TTTCAGTCTCGCGATCTGATCCTTCGCCTCCTGCTCGCGATACGGATGGAACTCGATCTCGGTTTTCTCCTCTTCGTCTATGTATTCGTTCACGCCGACTTTCTTGAAGTCGCCCGACTGAATCCTGCGCTCGAGTTCGTAGGCCTGCCGGTTGACCATCGACTGGATGCGACCCGTTTCGATGCCCTTCACGATCCCGCCTTCCGCGTCGAGACGGTCGATGATTTTGCGCATCTCCTTTTCCATTTCGTTCGTCATCGTCTCCATAAAGAAAGACCCCGCGAGCGGATCGACGGTGTCGGTAAGCCCTGCCTCGTCCATCAGAATCTGCATGGTGCGAAGCGAAATCTTCGCCGCGTGAGCGGAGGGAATCGTGTACGCCTCGTCGTAGGAGCAAAGCGCCATTGTCTGCGTGCCGCCGAGCGCGCTGATCAGCGCGTAGTACGCGCCGCGGATGATGTTGTTCTCTGGCTGCTGAATCGTAAGTCCGCCGCCGCCGCCGCCCGCGATCATGCGCATCATCATCGCGCGATCGTTGGCGACTCCGTGGCGTTCTTTCAGCAGCATCGCGTAGAGCCTGCGACCCGCGCGGAACTTCGCGACCTGCTCCCAGATGTTCCCGTGAATGTTGAAGTTGAAGCTGAGCGTTCCCGCGAAATCATCCACGCTTAGACCGCGCGCCTTCACGTGGTCGATGTACGCCATCGCGATTGCGAGCGCGAACGCCATCTCCTGCGCCGGGTTCGCGCCGGACTCGCGAATATGATAGCCGCAGACGCTTGTCGCGCTGTACTTGGGCGCGTTCTGCGCGCAGAACTCGATGGTATCGCCGACGAGCTTGACGCTGTGTTCCACGGGGAAAATCCAGGTTCCGCGTCCGATGAACTCCTTGAGGATGTCGTTCTGTGCGGTGCCTCGTAGCTCGCGCAGGTCGTAGCCGCGCTTCCTTGCCATCGCGAAGTACATCGCCATTATCGGAACCGCCGCGCCGTTGATTGTGAGCGAGACGGTGATGTCGTTCAGCGGAATGTCCGCGAACGCCTCCTCGACGTCTTCAAGGGTGTCGATCGCCATCCCGACTCTTCCGACCTCGCCTGTCGCCATCGGATCGTCGGAATCGAGGCCGCACTGCGTCGGCAGGTCGAACGCGACGTTCAGCCCGGTCTGTCCGTTCGCGATCAGATACAGAAACCGCTCGTGAGTTTCAGCCGCGGTGCCGAAACCGCTGTACTGCCGCATCGTCCACGGGCGCTTGCGATACATCTGCGGATGGATGCCGCGGGTGAACGGGAATTCGCCTGGCTTCCCGATGCTTCCCACGCCTCCGCTTTTCTCGACGGACTCGCGGTCGTACACGGTGTCGATCTCCAGCCCGCTTTCCCAGAATACTTTTTTAACGCCGTTATCTTTGCTCATGACTATTTTCGTCGTTCACATTCTGACTACTGACCACTGACTACCGACTACTGTTCCCGCGGTTCGTCTTTATGAACTCCGCGATTTCGTCGAGGTTCGCGCTTGTCCCGAAGACCTTCGCGACGCCGATTTTTTCGAGCGCGGCGTAATCCTTCGACGGGATGTTCCCGCCGACGATGAGCATTACGTCGTCGATCCCATTTTTGCGGAACTCCGCCATCACGTTTTCCGCGAGCGAAATATGCGCGCCGGAGAGCACGGAAAGTCCGACGACGTCTACGTCCTCGTCCGAGGCGATCCGCGCGATCTCCTCCGGAGTCTTCCGCAGCCCGGTGTAGATCACCTCCATCCCGGCGTCGATCAGCGCCCGGCAGACGACCTTTGCGCCAACGTCGTGTCCGTCAAGCCCCGGCTTTGCAATAAGAACCCTGACCATAAGCTCTGTCCGTAAAAGATCAATTCACACAGGTTATTTGCATTCCGCGGTTCAGTAAAGCACTTGATCGAAATTCAGACTTCGAATTTCAGATCGAATTTCCTGATAACTGACCACTGTTCGAACTTTTTCGTGCCTTTCGAGTATATCGAGGTTAAACTGAATTTCAGACGCCCGCAGATTTTGATGGATCATGCTCGTACGAGAAAAAGTCATTTCATTTTTCGCCGCGGTCCTTTTCATCGCGGCGTTTCTTCTCGCGTTCGCCGCGATGAACAAGCGTTCGTCAGACAGACCTATCGAACGCGAGTTCGCACGGATCGACCTCACAAGGGATAAAGCTCCGGAAATCGTCGACCGTGCGCCGGAGCCGGAGGAGAAAGTCCCTCCGCCGGAGATGGAGGTGGTGATTCGCAAACCCGTGCAGGCTGCGCTGCCTACGTCTACGTCGCTCCGGATTTCTCCCGGAATCCGCGGGCTTGACTCGTCCGCCTACGCCGCGCTTGTGATGAGCGAACTCAGCGGCACGGGCGACGCGACGATTTTCAGCGCCGAGGAAGTCGACATCCCGCCACAGGCTTTGACAGAACGGAACTCGAAGCCGCCATATCCTGTGCGTGCGACCAGGAACGAAATCGAGGGAAGCGTCACTGTTCGTCTGCTCGTCAGCGATTCCGGAGCAGTCGAGGACGTGAACGTAATCGACGCTTCACCCCGCGGCTATTTCGAAAGCACGGTGACGGGAACCCTCGATTCCTGGCGTTTCGAGCCGGCGGTATTTCGCGGCGAGAAGATTCGGTGCTACGTTGTGACAACGATCAAGTTCAATCTAGAGAACCAGTGATGGAAATACGAATTACGAATTGCAAAGCGCGAATTGAAGCAGGCCCGTTCCCCTGCGGTTTCAGACTCCTCATGTTCGCACTGGCATTGTTTTTCGCCGGGTGCAGGACGAACGCCACCGCGAACGAAGGAACCGAAGGAAGTTCGAACTCCGGAGCGGGTGCGGCGAACGAAGCGCTCCCGTGGGAAGGAAACGCCGCGGAAGTTTCGAACGCGGTCGCGCGCGGACTCGAGCTTCTCGAGGGCGGACAGTTCCGCGGCGCCAGGACGCAGCTCGAAGAAGCGCTGGCGAAAGGCGAAGACAGCGCGATCGTCTTCGAAGCCCTTGGACGGTGCAGATTCGCGCTGAAGGACGTCGCAGGCGCGGAGCAGGCATTCCAGCAGGCGTACGCGCGGACGCCTTGGGACGCGGACCTTCGGCTCTGGCTTGCGCGCTGCTGCTTCCTTTCCGAAGACTACGCCGGCGCCGTCCGGCATTCCCGCGAAGCTCTGCGAAGCGAGCCGCTCGCGCGGGAGTATCTGAAAATCGCGGCGTTCAGCCAGTTCAGGCTGAAGAACGTCCCAGGCGCGCTCGCGAATCTCGAGATGCTGCGTTTTTCCGGAACTGCCGACAATGAAGACCTCAGTCTGCTCGCGGACATTTATCTCCAGCAGGGAAATACGATCGACGCCGCGGAGGTTTACGAAAAGCTCGTCGAAACCGGAGGCGCGACTCTCGAAAATTATCTTCGCCTCGCGAACGCCCTGGTAGTTGCGGGCGAGATAGACGACGCAGAGAAGACTCTCAGGCGCGCGGAGGACGAATACTCTGAAAGCTGGGAGATTCTGGAGCAGCGAGGAATCATCGCGTCCAGAAATGGCGATCCGGAGTCGGCGAAAGCGTGCTATACAGAAGCGCTCGCGAAACCTGGCGTGGACTCGGCGCGAGTATCGACGCAGCTCGGATACGCATGCCTCGATCTCTCTGAAAACGAACGTGGCGACGCGTCGAAGGTCAGCCTTCTGAAGGATGCGGCGGAAGCGTTCCAGCGCGCGCTTTCGAGCGCGGAATTCAGGGCCGACGCCCACGCCGGGCTTGCGCAGGTCGCGTTCGCGCGGGGAGACGTCGATCTCGCGATGTCTTACTATCTGCGCGCGAGGGACATCGACCCTTCGAGGCCGGAATTCAGCTCGTGGATCGATTACCTTCGCGGTCTGGAGTAAATTTCACCCCTGAAAATATCGGGTTTATCTGCTCTTGACTTTCTCAAGTGTTATATCATTCTAGCTGATTGGAAATTTATTCCCTGTTGTTCGTAGTTTTATGTCGAATAAACACCTCGGAGATCCCGAATTCTGGAAGGAGTTGTTCCACGACTTCACCGAGATCGGAATCCGGCTGTCGACCGAACACGATCTCGACGAGCTTCTTCGCCAGATTCTTTTCGAGGCGCGGGCTTTCTCTCACGCGGATGCGGGATCGCTCTACGTCGTCGACAGGAACCAGCTCGTATTCAAAGTCAGCCAGAACGACACCCTCGATATGCGCGAGGGAAAGGTCGGACAAAGCAAGTTCCACGACTTCAGGTTCCCGATGGACGAGACGTCACTCTCGGGCACCGTCGCGCTTCGGAACGAGACTCTCGTAATCGACGACTGCCAACTCGATCCGCTGCATAACAAATCCGTCGACGTAAGCCTCGGCTACAAAACACGCACGATGCTCGTCGTCCCGATGCGAAACCGCAAAAGCAAAGTCATCGGCGTGCTCCAGCTCATAAACGCGATCGATAGGGAACGCAGAGTAGTGAGGTTCGATCCGGAGTTCATCCAGCCCGTGGAAAGCCTCGCGAGTCAAGCCGCGGTGTGCCTCGAAAACGCGTATCTCTACCAGGAGATCACCAATCTTTTCGACTCGCTCGTCAGATACAACGCGAAGGCGATCGATGCGCGCGATCCGTGCACCGCCGGACATTCGAGCCGCGTCGCGGCGTATTCGGTCCGCGTAGCGAAGGAGCTTGGCGGGTTCTCGAAGGAGGAGATTCGCGAACTCCGCTACGCCGCGCTGTTCCACGACATCGGCAAAATCGGCGTCCGCGAGCACGTTCTCACCAAGGAGAACAAACTCTTCCCGCAGCAGATCGAAACGCTACGCGCAAGGTTCGAAGCCTGCAAGATTTCCGTCGAACGCGACGTCTACCGCAATCGAACGCATAACGGAGCGTCTGCCGACAAACTTCACGATATGATTATCGAGAAGCACCGCGAGATCGACAAGATTTTCTCGTGGATCGTAGAGAAGAACCGCCCGGGATTCATGCCTCCGGAGGACGTGGAGCGGATGCGCGAAATCGGCGCAATGCAGTTCGTGACTAGCCTCGGCGAGCCAATGAACCTTCTTACCCAGGCCGAACTTACCGCGCTTTGCGTGATCAAGGGCAATCTCACAGATGCCGAGCGGACCGAAATTCAGAGCCACATAATTCACACGCGCGAAATTTTGAAACAAATTCCGTTCACCGACGATCTGAAAAACGTTCCGGAGATCGCTTCGAAACACCACGAAAAACTCAACGGCAAGGGTTACCCCGACGGCATTACCGCGGAGCAGATTCCACTCGGAGCGCGGATCGTTGCGTGCGTTGACATCTACGAAGCGCTCACCGCGCAGGACCGTCCGTACAAACCGCCTATGCCGCCGGAGAAGGCGCTTTCGATTTTGAAGTTCGAGGTGAAGGACGGCGCCCTCGATCCGACGGTGGTCGATGCGGTCGAACGCCTTATCCAAAAAGGCAAGCTCGGTCCGAAGGTCGAAGCCGACGCAGCGCTATAGTTTTCGAAGGTGATCGCTGTTAAGGAGGCGTAGCCTGAACCAAAATCTGTCCGCGGATTACGTGGATTCACATTTTTTGATTCCCAATTCCTAATTCAGCACTCAGCATTCAGCATTCTGACTACCGACTACCGACTACCGACTACTGTTCGCCGCGGTGTCGACCCAGATTGTCACCGGGCCATCGTTAACGAGATTGACGCTCATATCCGCGCCGAAAACTCCGGTTTCGACGTGGATTCCGCGCTCGCGGAGCCTGCGGATAAAATCCTCGTACATCGCCTCCGCCTCCCCCGGCGGCATCGCGCCCGTGAATCCGGGGCGGAATCCGCTTTCGAGGCGCGCGCTGAGCGTGAACTGGCTGACCACCATTATCTGGCCGCCCGCGTCAGTGACGCTTCTGTTCATTTTGCCCGCGTCGTCCCGGAAGATTCTGAGGCCCGCGATTTTGTTTACCATCCAAATCTGATCTTTCTCCGAGTCCCCGCTCATCGCGCAGAGGAACACCAGAAGTCCGCGTTCGATGCGACTGTGGACCGACCCGCCAATTGTGACCGAGCATTCTCCGACTCTTTGAACTAACGCGCGCATATTGGTTCGACTCTGGATTTACAGTGGCGGTTATTCTATTCTCATGCGCTGAGCGCCGGACTCCTAAGCACATTCTTCAGAGGTGAAAGTTCCCGGCGTATCGAGTAAATCATGGTAATTCACATTTCGAGTCTCAGCGAGCGTTTTTCGAACCAGGTTCAAGCGGAACTGCCTCCGATTTTCTTTTCCCGAGGCGAGAAGGTCGATACGAAAGGCGCTCAGGTGGACGTCGTATTCGTCACAGGCGACGCGTATATCGACCACCCGAGTTTCGCTAACGCCATCCTGAGCCGGGTTTTGCAGCGCGCTGGATATAGCGTCGGCGTGCTTTCACAGCCCGACTGGCGGAGCTGCGAGCCGTGGAAGGCATTCGGACCGCCGAGGCTGTTTTTCGCGGTCAGCGCCGGGAATATGGACTCGATGATAAACCATTACACCGCGAATAAAAAGCCTCGGAGCGACGACGCGTATTCCGAAGGAGGTCGCTCTGGAGCGCGTCCGGATCGCGCTACACTCGCGTACTGCCAGCGCGCGCGGGAAGCATATAAAGGTATTCCGATAATCACCGGCGGCGTCGAGGCCGGGCTTCGAAGGTTCGCGCATTACGATTATTGGAAGGACGCGCTGATGCAAAGCATAGTCCTCGGCGCGAAGTGCGATATCCTCGTCTACGGTATGGGAGAGGAAACTATAGTCGAAATCGCGGATAATCTCGACGCCGGGAATTCGCTTCAAGACATCCGCGAACTGAGACAGATAGTATATGCGCGCGGCGCGTCCGAAAAAGCTCCCGAGAACGCGCTCGAACTTCCACCTTACGAACTCGTCAAACAAAGCGGCGAGGCGTTTTCCGTAATGACCAGAACTATTCACCGCGAGGCTAATCCTTCTATCGCTCGCACACTTTATCAATACCACGGGGAACGCGCTATAGTTCAAAACCCGCCGCGGATGACTATGACAACCGCGAGCCTCGATATTATCTATACATTGCCGTATACCCGCAAACCGCATTCGTCGTACCGCGAAAAAATCCCCGCCGCGGATATGATCAGGGATTCCGTGACTATAATGCGCGGCTGTTTCGCCGGATGCACTTTCTGCTCTATTACAAACCATCAGGGCAAAGCTGTTATCAGTCGAAGCGAAGAAAGCATAAAGGCGGAAATCGAGACTATGAAGCAGTCCGAGGACTTCAAGGGCACCATAAGCGACCTTGGCGGGCCGACTGCGAATATGTATCGAATGCACTGCAGCGATAGTTTCGCCGAGTCGATATGCCGCCGGCCTTCCTGCATATTTCCGACTATATGCAAGCTGCTGAATACCGAGCACGCCCCGCTGAAGAAACTGATGAAGGACGTTCGGGAAACGGACGGAATAAAGCGCGCTATAGTATCGAGCGGGATTCGTATGGATATCGCCGTTCGCGATCCTGAATATATAGCCGACGTCGCGAAGTATCATACAGGGGGCCATCTGAAAGTCGCGCCGGAGCACGCGAGCAATAACGTTCTGAATGTTATGAAAAAGCCCGGCATCGAGAGCTGCGAAAAATTCATCAAGACTTTCAAAGATGAATCCCGCGGCGCCTGCAAAGATCAGTATCTGACCTATTATTTTATATCTTCTCATCCGGGCGCGGATATTCCGGAAGCTATTGAACTTCTCGAATTTCTGTTAAAGAACGATATTCGTCCCCGCCAAAGTCAGGACTTCATTCCTTCACCCGGCGAGATAGCGACGAGTATGTATTTCACTGGACTCGATCCGTACACTATGAAGAAAGTCCCGGTTGCGAGGTCTGGGATCGAACGTGCGACGCAAAGGGCGTTTTTGTATTACTACAAAGCGGAATACCGCGAAGTTCTTGTCAAGACACTTCGGGAGTATCGTCGGGAGGATCTCATTGCAAGACTTCCGAAAGTAATAGAACCTGTGGTGACGTTCAACAAGATAGACGACCGTGCAAAAGCAAGTGTGGGTTATAGACCGCATCGAAAAAGCAAATACAGGAAAACCTGACGGACTATAGATGCCAGAGAAAGTATTCATCATCGCCGAAGCCGGCGTCAATCATAACGGCGATGTTGCGATTGCCAGAAAGCTTGTGGACGCCGCGGTGAAAGCGAACGCGGACGCGGTCAAGTTTCAAACGTTCGTCACCGAGGAATTGATAGTACCGGATGCTCCGAAAGCAGGCTATCAGATCGAAACCACCGGCGCTTCGGAATCGCAGTTCCAGATGCTCAAAAAGCTCGAACTTTCAAAGGACGCGCATTTCGAACTGAAGAGCTATTGCGACACCATCGGGATTGAATTCATGTCGACCCCGTTTCACGAAAGCGCGGCGGACCTTCTAGAAGAAGTCGGTGTCAGGCGTTACAAAATTGCATCGAGCGAAATTACCAATCTGCCGCTTCTTCGATACGTCGCGAGAAAAGGGAAACCGATAATAATGTCCACAGGCATGGCGACGATAGCCGAGGTCGAAGATGCTGTGCGCGCGATTAGAAAAGTGGGTGACAACGCTGTTTCGCTTATGCACTGCGTTTCGTGCTACCCGTCAAAGCCGGAAGACGCAAACCTTCAAGTTATTCGAACTCTTGCTTACGCCTTTGGGCTGCCGGTTGGATTTTCCGACCATAGCGAAGGTATCGAACTCTCCCTCGCGGCGGTATGTTTCGGCGCGACGATTATCGAAAAACATTTCACTCTCGACAAAACTATGGATGGCCCTGATCATCGCGCGTCGCTATCTCCGGACGAGCTTCATGGCCTTGTGCGGTGCATTCGAAACATTTCAGTTGCATTCGGAACCGGGATCAAAACGCCGACGGAAACGGAAATCGAAAACGCCAGGGTTGCTCGAAAGAGCATAGTCGCAGCGAAAAGGATCGAAAAAGGCGCGGCGATAGAAGGAAAGGACCTTCTGATGAAACGTCCCGGCACAGGCCTTCCAGCAAAGTGCATCGAGTTTGTCATCGGCAGAACATCTAATCGGGAAATCGACGCCGGTGAGTTGATATTATTCGATATGCTCGAATAAGGAGGCTGCTATGAATAGTCGAACCGACGACAGCATGAAAAGCGCTCTCAGGGAACTCCAGACGATACCGGGAGTCGGACCTTCCATCGCGCGGGATCTTTACGATCTCGGTTATCGAAAAGTATCGGATTTAAAGCGCCAGGATCCGCAGAAAATGTATGACAGAAGCTGTGAACTTCAAGGTGTGCAGATCGACAGATGCCTGCTGTATGTCTACAGGTGCGCGGTATACTATGCTGGCGCGAAGAAACACGATCCTGAAAAGCTCAAATGGTGGAACTGGAAAGACCAAGACGTCAAAAAACGAGTACGCCGGATATGAGGAGTGTTTTTATTATTGATAGATCGATTTCCGGAACATCATCTATTTTCACGACGGCTGCATTCATTCGCATGATCTTCGCGAATAGGTCGTCGAAATACTCCGAGCGTTTTCTTCTATAGGTATTGATTAAATCTCTGTCAGCGAACGCAAAATGTTCCGCGGACGTTTCCGCATCCTTGAGGAGCACGTCGCCGAAGACGCCTGGGTCGTTATCGTATTTAGAATCGATGACGATAACGAAATTGCGCGAGCTGTTTTTCCTCACGGAAAAAAGGTACTTCGAAACAAGATCGGAGTCATAGCCGTCAGTAATTAAAGCTGACATACCATGCCCGGATACTTTGGATAGCGATGCAAGTATACTATCATAACCGGACTCGCGATTTTCACCGTCCAGATTTTCTATCGCATCGATAACCGAATTCAGCTTTTCTTTTCCCCGGAATTTAATCATATCTCCAGAGCGGCCAATAAGCCCGATGTATAGCTCGTCTTTCTGGAATAGCGCCACGTAGGACAATAGCGTTGCGACTTTCCGTGCGACTGAGAGCTTTGTAGGGTTTCCCGTATTCATCGACTCCGAGCAGTCCATAGCTATACCGACCTTCTGAAGCGACGGTATGTCTGCGATTTTCATGTAGAGTTGCTTCGTGCGGGCGTAGACATTGAAATCCACAAGGCGGACGTCGTCTCCCTGCGCGTATTTTCGATAGTCACGAATGTTCACGCCTCTGCCGACTATGTCGCTTTTGTGAACGCCGCCGAAAATTCTCAGCGAGCTTCTTCGACTCGACAGCTTCAGCTTGCTCAGCGCCTCGATTATCGACGCGGAAAAATTCGGTTTGATATTATGCATCTTTAGTTATTGCTCCGCGTATTCGATCCATCGAGTCTTCGGAATCAATTGAAATCGCGCGATCGGTTTCCTTCATATCTCCGGAAGGATGATCTATAGTCACAAGAATTCTTTCCAGTGGGAGTATGTCTTTGACCTGTTCAGCCCATTCTATAATTATTATAGAATCCGGAGCCGATAGGTCCTCGAACCCAAGTTCGATGAGTCCTGCCGCTCCCCCTTTCAGGCGGTAGGCGTCGATATGATACAGTTTCACGCTGTCCGAGGTATAGCTGTTCATCAAAGTGAAAGTGGGACTTGTGATTTCGCTTTTCACCCCAAGACCTGAGGCGAATCCCTTGACGAATGCGGTTTTTCCCACTCCAAGGTCGCCGACGAGTGCGACAACCGCTGGCGGGCCTATCGCGCGGGCAAGATTTTTCCCGATCCGGAATGTGTCTTCAACGCTTTCGGATACTATAGTGAATTTATCGTTATTGTCTGAAATGATCATAGCCGCGGGGCGATACTTTCTTTCTCTCTCCCGAACTTACGATGAAAATGCCCGGTTCGTCAACTATAGTTCCGATGAGGTGAATCGATTCGTCAATCTTCGCGAGTTCGACTTTCCGCTCTTCGCCCGGCGTTACCGTAAAGAGCAGTTCGAAATCCTCGCCGTCGCCAAGAGCGTGATCTATCGGATTTCGACCGGTTGTTTTACCGAGTGTAGCCGCATCTTTATCGATTGGAATTTTATCCGCGATTATTTCGATACCGATATCGCGATTTTCGATCAGATGAGCAGCGTCCTGCAGAAGTCCGTCACTGATGTCGATCATCGAAGTCGGCGTGACCTCTTCAAGTAGACCGATTATGAAATTCCGCTTCGACGCGATGTTCAGATGTCTTCCCAGGATCGAACCGCCGAGGGAGCCGGTAACGAAGACGGTGTCTCCGACCTGCGCGGTATGTCTTCTTATCGGTTCTTCGAGGATGGGGTAACCGGTTACAGTGACGGAATACGCCTGCTGGCCGTTCCAGGTCGTAACGTCTCCCCCGACCACCGGGACGGCGTTCAATTCAGCGGCGCGAGCCATTCCGCGCGCGACTTCGAGGACGTATTCCAAACTGATACTTTGCGGAAGAATGCAGCTCACGACGCAAACGCTCGGTAATCCGCCCATAGCGTAAATGTCGCTGACCGCGGATGCGATGGCTTTATAACCGATATTTTCCGGACTATGTTTATTCGAATCGAAATGGGTGCCGTCGAGAATTGTATCGACGGTAATCAGTTCCTTCCCGGATTTTCCGCTTCGATATACCGCGCAGTCGTCGCCCGGACCGAGGAAAACGTTTTCTGCGCTCTGAAATATCTTTTTCAGTTCGTTAATGAGTGCGAATTCGCTGCGCTGCATAACATTCATTCCAAAGGAGCTGGAACCAAAGGTCCGTTTCCGCTGAGCAGTTCGACTACCTCTTTCGCGGCGCGCATTTCCATTTCCCGGCGAGATTCGATAGTGCAGGCGCCCATATGACTCGTCAGGAGTACGTTATCGAGCGCGATCAACGGACCCTGATAAGGTTCTTCCTCGAATACGTCGATCGCAGCCGCCTGGATTCTGTGCGCGGAAAGCGCGTCGAAAAGATCGTGTTCGTTCACTACCGGACCGCGGGCGGTATTTATCAGAATCGCGTTCTGTTTCATTTTCCGGAGAACCTCTACGTTCACGAGGTTTCGCGTGTCCTCGGTCAGAGGGACGTGGAGAGTCACAACGTCGGCGTTTCGATAAAGCTCGTCCTTATCGACCATCGGGATGTTCTTTTTTTGCGCGAACTCGATAGGGCGAACGTCGTTTGCGATTATTGCGCATCCGAACGGTTCGAGAAGTTTTGCAACTCGCGTCCCGATTCTCCCGAGTCCGATTATTCCGACGGTTTGGTTTTTCAGTAGTCCGCCGACGCGGCGATTCCAATGTCCGGCGCGGACCTCCTTGTCGGAGAGGGTCACGTATCGAAGCAGATCGAGGATCATACACAGCGTCAGTTCCGCTACCGAGTCCGCCGGAGCTTCCGGGGTGTACGTAACTTCGATTCCCAGGCTGCGAGCGAACGCGACGTCGACGTTATCGAGACCCGCGCCGACCCGCGCGATCAGCCTGAGATTCGGGCATCGTTCGATGACATCGTTCGGGATTTCGTGCGTCCCGGCGAGCAGCACGTCATATTCCGGAAGTATCGCGAGCAGATCGTCCGCGGTCATTTTCTTCCCCGGATCGACGCGATTGACCCTGCAACCGTGGTCGTACAGAAGTTGCAGCGGAGCCTTGTCTTCGTCTCCGAATGGCCTTGTTGTAACCAGAACTTTCAAACTTCACCTTCCTTAGGAGTCGCTTATGAAAATTTATCATGAAACGATTTACGAAAGGAAGCGTCGAAAAATTACCGTCCGCCGCCGCGTCGCCTGTCCTCTTCGAGTGCCGGATCCTTGAAAACGTGAAGTTCCTCGTTTTCCTCCATCACTTGAGGGATGGCGAAATCGAGCGTGAAGTCCACAAGGTCGTCAGAAGGATTCCTGTAATCGCCCAGCTTTTCGATGTGCGAACCCGTCGGAAGGAACGTGTAGCCCGAATTCGTGGCTAGACCGTATGAGCTTTCGCTGCTGACGTATACCGTCTGGCCGCGGAAGGTGACGATCTGCGCGGCCACCGAAACGTCTGTCGGCGCAGGCCCAGCGAGTAGTCTCATCCGCGTCGCGTTAGGCGGAAGGATCGCGAACGCGTCCGCGGTGATCTGTCCGGACGAATCAATCGAATTGGAATCGCCAGTGCTCGCCGCGAGGATCGTCTGTATTCCGGGCATTATCCGGAGTCCCTGGGGCATTGCGGCTGGAACCATTACCGCGGTTTCGTCCCTGTCCGTCGTGAGCAGAACCGGAATTTCCGTGATTCCGCTTCCAGACGGAAACGATACCGTAACTTTGAAAACCCTCACTCCCTCGGGGAGCGGAGTTTTCGAGCCAGCGCCGATCGTAATCACTTCGTAACTCCACCTCTGGCTGAGATGGAGCATAAACGAAAACAGCCGGCGTTCCTCCGCGCGACCTTCGATCGAAAGGGTCAGCGGCTCGATGTATCCAGCTCCGTCGACAAGATTTATTTCGCGGGCGGCGCCTGGGATTCGCCCTGGCATTCTGATGCCGCCTGCGGGGAGTCTGCCGATAGTCGGTCTTCGAATGCCAAGTCCGGCAGCGGAGGCATCCTGCGCGAGCGCGGAGACGCCGACATCGACTTTCGAAAGCACGTTCAGCCCGACGTCTCTCGCAGCGATCGTGACGATATTCACTATGTCGAGCCTTCGGAACGCCGCGTCCTTGCTCGTTTCGCGCTGCGGCCCCGGGAGTTCGACGATCGAATCCACGAGGTCGCTCGTGAAATGCGTGTCCCGTCGCAGCGGCGTCAAAACCTTCGAAACATAGCTCTGCCACAGCGATTCAGCTTCGCTCGCGTCGTCTGAAAACCTCGGGAACAGTCCGGGCCCCTCCATATCGATTTCCCGCAGCACGTGGCGATGATACGCGCGGTAGTATTCCGGAGTTTCGCCCGATGTCTCCGCCGAGTCTTCGACGACGTCCAGGTACAGCCGTTCGCGGTCCCGTAACGCGGAATTGTATTCGTTATCCGCCATCTCGAACTGCCCGAAGATGCTGTCGCTCATCCAGAAATAGACTAGCACGATCGTCATCAAGACCATCGCGGCGATCTGGAACTTCGACTCCAATATCTTCTTTTTCATTGGCTAGCGAATAACTTTCGGAGGAGAAGCGATTATAGCCCGGCCGACACAATTATCAAGGGATTTGAATTCGCCCGCTTTTGCGCGTGGACCGACCGACTTTTCGACGGCCTCAGTCTCCGCGAGACCTATCCTGACGGTTCGAGTAGTCCGAAAGGTTCTGCACCGCGGCCCGTGGACCTTCGCTCCTTCCGAGAGTGATCCTGAGCATCTGACCTGAGGTCACCATCGAGAGTTCCCTTCGCTGCGCGAGGGCGAGCGCGACTCCGGGGCTGTAAACCCGCACTTTGCCTTCGTATACGCTGAGCGTCGTGCCGGAGTCTTGTTTCGCAACCTCGAACGACGTGTCCTCCGCGACGAACTTCGCGTCTATCGTGAGCACCTCGGTCGTCTTTTTAGAAAGGGACGTTTCTACGTGGACTCCGCCTTTAGATACCGAGACGCTGTCGATTTCGTCGTTCGAAGCGAGGATAAGCTCCGAACCTTCGCGGACAGCTACAAAACACTCGTCCGCGAATTTCAGTACCGCGGTCTCGCCTTCGGGGGACTGCACGATTACCCTGTCCTTGATTTCTATCGAATCGCCGGATTTCAGCGGCCTTCGCGCCGAACCAGGTTCGAACATCGTAAGACTGCCGCCGACCAGCGTAAAACTGCGCGAGCTTCTATCCGTCCGCCGCGGGGTCGATTCGGGCGGCAGATTCGCGACGTTCGCGTTATCCGCCTCGAAAAACGAATCCGAGAACATAACCGCGATCGCGCTGACAACGATCAACGCCGCCGCGGCGACCGCTCCGACTTTGTAGAACTTCGCCCTCCGCTCACGACGCATGGATTTTCCGCCCTTCAGCGCCTTGAACACTACAACGTTCGGCGCAGAAACCATCGGACCGCCGCGCCTTAGCCTGCTTTTCAGGCTATCGCTCGCGGACTCCGACTGCTCGAAGGTTGAAAGCGCGAGCAACGCGTCCCTCGCGCCGTCCGCGATGAGCGCGTCGATTGAGCCGCCTTCCTCGATCGCGCCGGATTCGAAAAGCGCGCCGATCCGTTCGAGATCTTCGTCCGCTGGAATTTCAGCGGAAAGCGAGTTCTGACGGCCGCCCAAAGACGACCTGAGCGATCCAAGGAATTCGAAGTACTGACGCGCTTCATCCGAAGACTGAATAAGAGCCTTCGCCTCGCCGGACTCTTCGATCGTCGTTTTCGACGCCTCGAATTTCTCGATAAGTTCTCTGATTTCGTCTTCCACGTCCGTCTCTCTTGCGCAGTGGACCGCAACATTCGCGACGCTTTTGCGCCTTTGCCATTTAGACACAACTATAAGGCGGAACCTTGCATCAGGAGTCTGAAAATAATAAGTGATACGTCTCGCATCACATCTTTACACCATCTTCGTTTCGCAGTCGGTCGCGCCATGACATCGAGATGATGGCTCACCGGAACCATAGCTACGCCTGCGGATTCGCTCAATCGCGCAAAGCGAAC
>JANLHZ010000169.1 GCA_024653775.1 Planctomycetota bacterium
CTCATCATACTACGCATCTTCGCCAGCGTTTATGACGCGCTCGCGCGGACGGCGCTGCCGGATACAAGAAAGGCGATTTATCTGTCTTCCAACCTGCCCACTACTTCGTCATCCGGTCCTTTCGTTCTCAGCTTTTTTCTCCCGCGCCCACATAAAATGATTATATAAAATAAAACAGTACAATAATAAATAATTATAACGTCTATAGACAAGTGTTACGACTCGTGACACTATGATCTATGCCAATTAATACTATCATTACGTAATACTTGCTCCGGCAGATAAATTCGTAGACGGCACGAATGTAATGTAAATCCGTGTTCCGCGGTCAGGATGGCCCCGGCGCTTTTTCGTTCTTCAGCTTGCCGGTGCTACTTTGTCATCCGATCCTTTCGTTCTCAGCCTTTTTTCCTTCCCGCTGTAGCGAGAAAGGATCGAGGGCGCCCTCGGTGGACCCGAAGTCATCGCGTCGCCGGAGAAACTCGACGGCGATTTGACGGCTTCGGGTGGTTCGAAATCGTTACCCGCATAAACAGAACCAGCCTGCGTTAGTTTATACCGCACTCCGGACTTACCTGTTTTTGCGCGATCCCGAACCTCCAATCCCTGTCTCTTTCTCCTGCAGGAAAATTTGGTGAGACATTTGTACGCGCAAACTTTCACGGATTTTTTTCCGGGACCGCGGACGTCCTCGTCCGCAAAAGCCGTCAAACGTCTCGTTTGATGGCTCCGAATTATCGATGTCGCTTGCCTACGATAGTTTCTAACTCCTACCGATCGACCTCTGGAATCACGATGTCGAAGCTGCCGATCAGCGCAACGAGGTCGCTTATCATGTGGCCTTTGGAAATCTTTTCGAATATCGAAAGCGCGGTGAAGCTGCCGGTGCGGATTTTCATTCGTACCGGATTCGCGGTGCCGTCCATTATGATGTAGTAGCCGGTTTCGCCACGGGGGTTCTCGATGCGGACGTAGACTTCGCCCTTCGCCTTCAGGACTTTTTTGACCTTCGGATTCGTGTAGTCGCCGGTCGGGAGGTTATTCAGCGCCTGCCGAACGATCTTCGCGCTTTCGTAAAGCTCGAGCACGCGGCAGTAGTATCGATCGAACGCGTCGCCGACCTGGCCGTACCAGCCCTCGCCCACGGGCACCTCGAACTCGAAGTCCTCGTACGACGAATACGGTTCAGCCCTTCGCAGATCGAACTTCACCCCCGATCCGCGGAGGTTCGGGCCGACGAGTCCGTAGCTGATCGCGTCTTCCCGCGAGACGACGCCGATATTCCTGAGGCGGTCGACGAAGATCGAGTTGTGCGTGATCAGTTCGTTGAATTCGTCGACGAACTTCGGGAACTGGTCGAGGAACGTGTGGCACTTCTGCTCCCAGCCCTCCGGGATGTCCCACAGGACTCCGCCTATGCGGTAGTAGTTGTAGGTCAGCCGCGCGCCACAGGCGATTTCGAAAAGGTCGTTGATCATCTCGCGCTGCGCTATCGCGAGCAGAAACGGCGTGAACGCGCCCATGTCCATCGCGAGCGCGCCCACCGCGATGAGATGGCTCGAAATGCGGTTCAGCTCGCCCATGATCACGCGGAGGTACTGCCCGCGCTTCGGGACTTCGATATCGCACATCCTCTCCGCCGCGACGGCGTACGCGAAATTCGAGTTCATCGCGCACACGTAGTCCACGCGGTCGGTGTACGGCATGAACTGGTGGAGATCGTTGTACTCGCCGATCTTCTCGATCGCGCGGTGGAGATAGCCGAGGTCCGGAATCGCCTTGCGGACGACCTCTCCGTCGCAGTGGACGATCAGCCTCAGCACGCCGTGGGTCGAGGGGTGGTGCGGTCCCATGTTGAGGACCATCTCCTCGCTCGAAAGAACTTCCTCGACGACGTAAGGCGCTGGTAAGGTTGGAGTTTGTGTGGTTTCCATTTTGATTTCAGCCACGCGCCCGTCAGGGCGACAACATTATTTCAGATTTCGGATTGAATTAACTCTTAACTCTTGACTACTTCCCGACGTCCACGTCGAAGAACTGATCTTCGCGCTCGGTCTCTACGCCGTGGTACTCGGTTGGATAGACGTAGTCCTTTCTCATGGGATGGCCTATCCAGTCGTCCGGATTCGAGATGCGAACCAGCCTGGTGTGACCCTTGAAAACGATGCCGAAGCCGTCCCATGCCTCGCGTTCGAAATAGTTAGCGACTCCGAAAATATCGCTGACAGTGTCGATTTCCGCGCCATCGCGAGGGAGGAAGGTTTTCACGTATATCTTTCTCCCGAAGCGGAAACTGTGCAGATGGTACGCGACGCCGAGCTGCTCGCCTGTATCGAACCCGCCTTGGCACATGAGGCTGTCGAACTCGATATCCGGATGGGTGCGCAGGAACTTGATGATGTCCTTCAGCCGCTCGCTTTTGACGACCACGGGACGATCGAGCCGTTCCACTTCCGGGAAGGTTACGACGTCTTCACCGAACTGTTTTTTCAGCAGCCGTTCGACGAGTTCGTAGGTCTCCGCGGCGCGCTTTTCGTCCGCCGTAAGTTCCCGCGGCGGCGGCTCTTCCTTCTTCGGTTTCTCGGGTTTCGGAGCTTCCGCTTTGGGCGCGTCGCCCGGAGCCGCGGGAGCTGCGCCTGCGGTTTTCCCGGCCTCGGCCTCCGCCTTCTTCAAAGCGGCGCGAGCCTTCGCCTCCTCTATTTTTTTCTGTTTTTCTTCTTCGGACAGTGGCATTGATCGAACCTCCGGTCGCATCCGTTCGTAGAGCGAACAGTATATCCTTCCGGAGACCGTAGGACACGGATTTGAGAGTTTTTGTTCCGCGACAAACTGTGAGCGCATCTGAACGTTAATTTAGTCAATCAGTTTGCGATTGAGATGTCTCCCTCTTAGAATTGCGTACCTTTTATTACAGTCGATTAATAGCCGGATTCGCGAAGCGCCGGCGCAAGGGCAATCATGGAAAACGAAACCGCAGCCAAGGAACAGAATCCCTTCACCAGCGAGGTAGATATTCAGAATCTGACGCGCGAAGAGCCGAAAAAAGACTTCCTGAAGTTCT
Organism: Planctomycetota bacterium; assembly: GCA_024653775.1. Classification (GTDB taxonomy): domain Bacteria; phylum Planctomycetota; class UBA8742; order JACQVU01; family JANLHZ01; genus JANLHZ01. Next base: position 3,062 of record JANLHZ010000169.1, read on the forward strand.
CGAAATACGAGACTGGCGTATACTCCATAGTGGTGATCGTCGCGATGGCGTCGACTTTTATACTCGGCGCGATCTTTCACGAAGACATCGGCAAACTGCCGGCGTTTCTGAATTTTGGCCCGGACCAGGAGGATGCCGGCGCGGGCGGAATGAACCGAAGGCGAAGCGGTGGCGAGGAAACCGTCATTCCCGTGCGTACGGCGATTCTGAAAACCGGGTCGATCACCGAAAACTACGAAGCCAGCGGCAACGTCACCTGCTACGAGATGGTCGACGTGCTTGCAAAAGTGGGTGGAATCATCAAAGACGTCTTCGTCCAGGAAGGCCAGTTCGTGCGTGAAGGAGACCAGCTCCTTGCGATAGTGGACGACGAACTGCGGCTCCGGAAAACCCGCGCGGAAATCGCGGTGATGGAAGCCGAGCACAGGCTTAATCAGTCGAAGCTCGAGCGGGACCGCGTTCAGCGCGAGTACGACGACAAAGTTCGCGTTTCGACGAACAGCCCGGACATCGTTTCCCACACCGATCTTGAAAGTCTGCGCGTCGCGTCGGAAAGGGCGGTTATCGACGTGCAGGCCGCAGAACTCACTCACCGTCAGCGCGAGGCGGACCTCGAGGAAGCGAATCTGAACCTCGGCTACGCGGTGGTCAAGACGACGATCTCGGGTATCGTCACAAGAAGGATCGTCCAGAAAGGACAACTCATCGGCGCGAACACCGCGACCGTGACCGTCCTGAATCCACTCGCGCTTGAAATCCTGCTGCCCGTGCCGGACAGGGTCATCAGAAAGGGCAGCCTTCGGAAAGGCGACTCCGTCTATGTGACCAACGCGGCGAATCCGGTGCCGGGCGAAGTCTTCGACGGCGTGATCGAGGCGGTGGCGAGCTACGTCGACGAGCGCACCGGGACGCAGCTTCTTCGAATCCGGTTCCCCGCGCTCGAAAGAATGATAAGCGGGGTCCACAAGATGCTCGAAGCCATGAACTGGGAGGCGAACAAGATAAATGACTTCCCGATTTCAGAGTTCGCGTACGAGTTCATCCAGGCCGTTCGAAATCCGGCGTCGGAATTCGCCCTGAAGCCGGGGGATGAGGTCAGCCTGATGGTCGAAACGCTTATGAAAGCGCAAAACGCGAGCGAGTTCGGACTGAACGGCGGGTCCGCGAAACCGGAGTACGTCGAAGAGATATTCGGAGCGGGCAAGGGGTGCTACGACCTTATTTCGCGGCTGCTTCCGGGAACATATTCCGCGATAAGCATCGTGATGGACGAAGAGTCAGGCCTGCTCGTTCCGAAGACCGCGATCAGCTACGAAAACCGCGAAAGCGTGATCTATCTGGTTCGCGAAGGCAAGGCGGACCGAATCACGATTTCGAATTACATCAACCTTGCGAACAAGGAGTACGTGCAGGTGAAGACCGGACTTCTGAACGAAGGCGAAAAAGTGATCATCGAAGGCCAGTCGTCGCTGCGGCAGGGGACTCCGGTGAAGGACGTCGACGAACCCGCGTCCGCGGCTGCGAACGCGGCAGGCGGAGCTACAGAAGGTCAGGGACGCGCGGGCAGTCAGGGCGGCGCAGGCGGATCGCAGGCCGGCGGACAGCGCGGAAGCCGAGGGTCGCAGTAAATCAGGGACGAGGGGCGAGTCGGAAGATAGGGAGTGCGACCGTGAGCGAAGCGAGCTGTAGCAACGTAAGGTGTCGTGTCCCTCGCGGATGCGCGGACGAGACGACCGCACTCCCAGGTTTGTAGTGTGCCCGTAAGGGCATATAAACGCCTCACGGCGTCACTACGAACTTCACCGCCTGACGGACGCCACTTTTTATTGGAGCGTTCGCGCGATCGCACGCATCCGTGGTAAAATTACACAGGCACATTTCATCGGGGGCAAATATGGAACAGGTTACGAAGGTTGTGATTCTCGGCGCGGGACCGCACGCGGGAGTCCTTGTAGACATTCTGCGGCACGATCCGCTTGTGGACATAGTGGGCTTCACGGACATAGAGCCTTCGCGGACGACTCCGGAGTTCCATCGCATCCCGATCCTCGGCGACGATCGCGTGCTCGCGGACCTGCGCGAAATTTCGAGCGCGGACGCCCTCATCGTCGGACTCGGCTGGGAGCTTCTCGAAAAGCGAAGGGCGCTCGTCGAACACGGAACGATTCTCGGCTACAAGTGGGTCCGCGCGATCCACCCGAAGTCGATTCTCACCACGAACGTCTTCCTGGGCGAAGGAACTGCGGTGATGGCGGGCGCGGTGGTCGGGCCTTACTCGGTGATCGGAAAACACAGCGTCGTCAACACTTCGTGCTCGATCGACCACGACGCTAAGATCGAAGACAACGTCTTCGTCGGTCCGGGCGCGGTTCTGGGCGGCAACGTCACCGTCGGAAGCGACACCGTCATCGGTCTCGGAGCGAACGTATTCGACGGAATCACCATCGGATCGAACGCCACCGTCGGCGCGGGCGCGCTCGTTAATAAAAACGTCCCCGACGGCGCGACCGTCGTCGGCGTTCCCGCAAAAGTCCTCCGCTGGAAAGACGGCTACGGAAAGAAACCCTAAACCTCCGGATTCCTTGAAAACCTTGAGTTCAGCGCGAGCTGCCCGGCAATATCGATCCACTGTCCACGGTCTTCCGGCCAGTCCACGATATTCGAGTGTCTTCCCTCGATTTCGTTGTCATCGATCAGATCCAGGCTAAGTTCGTAAACGGTAGCCGCGGAAAAGTCAGCCCGGCCTTTCAGTTTTCGTCCCGGCGGAGCGACGTACAGACTTCCGAGCCTCCAAATATCTTCCTCCGAAAGCGAATCGATGCCAATGACCGACGTTTCGGGCGCTCCGGAAGCGCCGTTTCGCGGCAGAAATGACGAAGGCCTCAACCTTTTGTTTACGGAGTCGATTCGCTTTCTGTCGACCTCGAACCGACATGTTTCGACGTGTCTTGACGGCACCAGCGTTAACTCCGCAGGAAAGTTATCAAATCCTCGAAAAGTGAAGACGAAACGATTTCATCGAACTTCAGCTTCGCTTTGAATTTTCTGGAACCGCCGACGGACGAGTAAACCACCGTCCCGTCACTGAAAATCTGAACCATGAAAATAGAATTCCGCTTCGGCCAGTCAAAAAACACTTCACCTGTGGGAGTCGCTGAAACTCCGACGTTCGCGTCGGCGAAATCGATGCTCCGGGAAGAAAGCAGGTCAATGAATTTTCTCCCGTAGGAAACCGCATCTTCCGACACCGGCTCGGCGCCTATGCCGTCCCAGTTCCGCGCGGAGCATTCTTCGGCAACCTCATCGAGGTCGGATCGAAGCCTCGATATCTGGCTCTTCTGGCGCGAATCCCGGATTTCCGAAACTTTCTCCGCCAGAATCTCCAAATCTTCTTCGGGAAGCAGTTTCACTTCCTCCAGCAATTGATTCAGGTCCACCTTTTTCCTCCGCGAGCCGCACAAAGGCTCTTTGCCAATTGTACAACCGAAACCGCTGGTTGTCACCGGAGTTTCATCGCGACGATCCGTCCGTTTTCGAGCTGGACGATCCCGAGATTGTTTGTGCCATGGAGGACGTAGTTCACTCTGCGGATTTGCGCGTCCGCGATCCTTATCGGATAGCCCGCGCGCATCGTGCCGTCGTCGCCGACGCCCGCGGCGGTATTCGGGCAGAGAATCGAATAGAGGTGGCCGTCCACTGTCGCGGCGAAGAGGTGCGAGTCGAGGCGGTCGTACCATAGCGAGCCGGGAAGGATCGTGCCATCGAGTTCGAGCCGGCCCGCGTCCTGCCAATCCGAGTCGGTCGAGCCGTCCGACTCGCTTACCTTGAAAACGAAACTCCGGGAGTTTTCGGAGTACGCGCCGTGAATCCACGGAGTGTTGAACATGCTCCGCGGCGTGTGCGAGATGATCGCGCTACCGCCGCTAGTGATCGAGTTCGCGCTAAGGTCGAACGGATCGAAGTTCGTTATGTTCGAAGGTCCGCTGACGTCGACGCCGTAGAATTGGTCAGTACCGTCTTCCGCGATCCAGACGTTCGAAGTCCCCGTCGTGCCCGGCTTCGGCGCGGCGCCCATTCCGTTGACGCCGACATCGTGGGTCGAAATCGTAGCGAGATCGTTATCCAGCCGCACGAGATCTGGATCGGAGGGATTATTCGCTTCGAGGGTAGCCGTGAAACCGCCGCTCCAAAGCGCGAGGAGTCCGTGGCGGTAATCGTAGTGCGGCGCGGAACCGCGCTGACTCGACGCGCTGAGAGTTCCGTAGGACGCGCCCGCGCCCGGATCGTTGTTTATTTTATGGACCACCGGATTCGAGTTGCCAGTCCGCGCGGAGTCTCCGTCCGCAATGACGAAGACGTCCCATACTCCCGCGCTGAACCCGAATGACGCGAGCGACAGCGGGCCTTCGCTCACGCTGAACGTCCACTCGATGGTCGCGCTCGCCCACGTCGGACGGTTCGCAGGCGAAAGCGTCCCTGAATACGGCGCGCGAATCTTCCGGATCGTGTCGCAGCGACCGTCGCTGTTCGAATCGTAGCCGACGTAGATGTCGTACGCCCCGGCGTTGACGCGAAGCACGTTAACGAAACTCACGGCGCCCCCGAAAGTCATAAAGCCGTTCGTGAAGCCGGCGTTCGTGGCGGTGGCGCTGATCGCGCCGCGGATTCCCGCCACCACGCTTCCCGAGTACGTATCGAGCGCGACGAGCGCGTTCTGCCACCTGGGGGTTACATTGTCCAGGGCGGAGGTCGCGAGCCACGTAAGATCCGTCCCGGAGAAATCGCTGTAAACGTTGTTCACGGGACCGATGCCGTTGATTCCGGCGCGGTTGTCCTGTTCCCATATTACGCTTCCGACGCTGCTACCGCTGTCGAATTCGTCCGCGCCCGCGTCGGGAGTTCCGTCGATGACGCCGCGTGTCTCACCGTCGAAGTCGAGCACGATGGTCGAACCTCCAGCAGAGTCGATCGCGGACGAAGTCGCGCGGAGGTGCATATCGAGCGCGCTCAGATTAACCCAGTGGTTCGTCCCGGCGCTCGCGTCGACGATGTTGCCGGAAGTGTTCGCGCCGGAGATCGCGCCAGTGGCGATGTTATAGCTCGCGGTGCCCGTCGATCCGTTTGCGGTTATCGAACCGCTGACGCTACAGTGGAGCACGTTTTCGAGCGCGCCGGTGCTTCCGACGTTTCCGACGACGAAGCTGTTTTGCAGCGTAACGTTCGAAACGCTCGCGTCGACGTTTCCAATGACGACGAATCCTTCCATCACGATCGCCTTGTTCACGCTGACGTTTTCCGCAAACGGAATGTTTGTCAGCGGCCGGATGACGTCGCCAGCGGACGCAGCCGCGAGCGCGGACGCGAAGGTCTGGTAGTCGGTCCCGGTGCTTACGTTATTAAACGACTGCGCCGCGCCGTACCATCTGACGCGTTCGCTCGCGTCGTCGTCGAATTCCTCTCCCGCGAGGGTTCCGGTCGACGCGATCGCATGCACCCTTGGCGAACCCGCGCTGACGACCTTGATATTCTTCGCGTTCTGAACGTTGCCTGAGTTCCCGAAGGAGGTCGAAGCAACCTCAATGGTCTTTCCGAGGAACCCCGCGGCGAATTCGACGTACGCGCTCCACCCCGTCTGGAATGAATCGAAAAGACAATCGCTGAAATCGACGTCCGCATTCGATCCGCCGCCGGTAAATTTGTACGAGGTGAAGTGCGCGCCGGCTTCGTTGTTAGATGCGCTCACGAACTCGATAACCGCGTTCGCCCCAATCGTGAAAACAATCTGCCCGCCGCCGTTTTTGAGCAGCGCGGCCTCGTTTCCAGACGTGCCGGAAACGCTGAGAGTCCCCTGAATCGACGCGGCGCCGCTCATTTTGAGCAGCACACCGTCCGAGAGAGTCAGCGACGCGCCTGCCTCGATGGTCAGATCACCAATCACGTTCGTCACGTCGCTTGTAACCACGGGGTAGAACGCGGCTCCCGACGGAATGACGATGTTGTCCGAAGTCGCGGGAACGGTGTTCGAGTCCCAGTTGGTCGCGGTAAACCAGTTCGTGCTCGTCGCGTCGACGTTCCATAACCCCGCCTGACTCGTTATAACTGTAACCTGGTCCGTCGTCGCAAGCGGGACGTTCGACCACGACGCGGAATACAGCCTGATGTCCGGAGTGTACGCCTGCCCGGTTATTCCCGCGGGAACCGTGACGCCGCCGCCGTTTCCGGAGGTCGTCGGCGAACCGAAGACGATCGTCTTCGGGACCCCGGGATTCAGCGTCGGATACGGAGCGCCTTCGCGGTCGACGTAGGCTTTGTAGGTTTTCGCGCCGTCGGTGAAACTCAGGTACGACGACGACGTAAGCGTGACCGCGCTCGCTCCGTCGTTCGCCATCTCGATGCTGAACGACACGTTCGGGGTGTTGTCCTGCACGCTCGTCGGCGAGAGGGAACTTGCGGTCGCATTGATGTCGATCGCAACCATCGTCACTCCGTCGAGCTGCGTGAACTCCGAGCCGTCCGAATAAAGGAACGCGCGGAACCTGAACGTCCCGCTCGCAGGCAGCGGCGCGTCGTTGAACGTCTGCGCGTTCGCGTTGATCTCCGAATCCGTGCTCGTCTCCGTTCCGAACGTCACCGAAGCAGGCGTCAGATCCTCCGTCCAGGTCGCGCCACTTAGATAGTACCACGTGGTCCCGTCGTCGGGGCTGACCTGGTATTCGATCTGCCCTTCGTTGCTCGGGCCATCGACGTCGGTGAAACTGACTATGTTCGAGTATGAAATTCCAGTGGTCGGAGTCGCGTACGGAACGCTTGTCGGATACGTGATGTTCTCCATCGCGCCGACAGTGGCGGAAGGTTCGACCGTCGTGTACTCGCGCACGCGTACCCAGTCGACCTTGACGTCCCAGCCATTTGTCCCACCAGCGGCGCTTCCGGTGAAGTAGCCCAGCCAGACGTACGTCGGCGCGGTGAAGGTTCCGGCGTAGGAGTTCGTCTGCACTCCGTCCTTTCGAAGGATCATGTTCGTGCCCGTGACGATGTTCGCGAGTTCGTAGTACGTATCGATGACCGCGGTGAACTGCGCGGGTCCGCTGGCGACGTTGTAGCTCGCCGCGGCTCCGTTCGCCGCCCAGCAGTTGATCGAAAGAGAGGACGCATTGTTCATGAAGTACACGAACGCGTCGGAGCCGCCGTTTCCGCCCGCGGTCGCGACGTCGTCCGATACGATCAGCCCCGCGTAGGACGCGCTGCTTCCAGTCCAGCACATTCGCGCCTCGACGATCTCCCCGGGTTCGTTTCCGACCGTCGACGGGGTGTACACGCTACCCGTGCTCACCGTCAGAACGCCCGAGCTGACGGACGCGGTTCCCGTAGCGGTCCACTTGCTTCCGTCGAGCGACCCTGAGTTGAAATCGTCGCCGAAGACGAAAGTGTCGTCGATGCTGCTGGTATCCGTCGCGGAGCCGTAGCCGAAGTACATATAGATCGTGTGATTGCTGCTTCCCGCGATGCTCGGGACGTTGACCCAAAGCGTGGCGCTCTCGCCCGCATAGTTCCACGAATCGCGGTAGTAGTCGACCGGGGTAGTGCCGTCGCTGTCGCAGAATCGAATGTCCGCGCCCGCGCTGTCCACCGCGGCCCAGAAGTCCGCGTCCGAGGAACTAAGCGTAACCTTCACCTGATAATCCGTCAGCGTGCTGGCGTTACCCGTATTGTCAATATCCACCGGCATCCTCGAACTAAACGATCCGTTGAACCAGTTGCTTACGCTCGGCTTAAGCTGGAGCATTCCTCCGGAGACTTCGATATCCGCGCCGCCGCCGGAGAGGGTGTAGTTACCCGCTACCGTGAAAGGCCAGGTGCTGTTGTCGGGAGAGATGGTGAAGTCGTTACCCGTGCCCGCGGTGCTTGAAGTTCCGCCGCCGACTGTGGTGACAGTGACGTCGCCCGACGTCGTCCCCTCGGGAACGAGAACCGTGATCGCGGTGCTGGTCCAGCTTACTACGTCCGCGACGTATCCTCCGGGGAAGGTGACGTCCGAGAGTCCGCGCGCGTCGCCGAAGTTCGTGCCCGTGACGATAACGCTTTCGTTATAGTACGCGGTAGACGGACTTAGCGACGTCACGCTCGGCGCGAGCACGGTGAACGTCGGATTGAGACTCGTGTTGATCCCGTTCTTCGTCAGCACTATGGCGCCTGTAGTAACGTTCAGCGGCGCGTTCACCGCTACAAGCGTGTCGCTCCAGAACGTGACGGCTCCCGAAGCGCTTCCAGCGAAGGTGATCGTACTCGTGCCCTGCTCGGTTCCGAAGTTTGCGCCGCTGATGGTGACGCTAGTCCCGGACGCTCCGCTTGCAGGCGAGATCCCCGACATCGTAGGCGGGTTCGCAGGAGGAGTGAACGTGACGTCCACGCTGTCGAGAGACGCCAGTTCGCTTCCCGCCGGGGAATGCAGCACCGCGCGGAAGTAAAGCGTGCCCTGGCCGGCGACGTCGTCGAAACTCTCCGCGTTCGCGTCGATCTCCGCCGCGGTGCAGGTCTCCGTCCCGAACGTCACCGCCCCCGGCGAGACGTCTTCCGTCCACGCGCTCCCGTTCCAGTAATACCAGTAGGTTCCGTTCGAAGACAACTGGTACTCGATCGACGCGGAAGGATCGTGGCTTACGCCCGTCACCTGTGCGAAGCTCGTCAGTTCGCCGAACGGGAGACCTGCGCTCGTGTTCGGATAGACGAACGGGTCCGTGGTGGGATAGCTGACGACCTGCTCCGCGCCGAACGTAGCTCCCGGCGTGTTCGCGTCGTAGGCGCGCACGCGCACCCAGTCGACGTCGATGTCGCGGCCGTCGGTGGCGCCAGAAGTCGATCCGATGAAGTATCCGAGCCAGAGATAGCAGTTCTCAGTGAACGTGCCCGAGTACGAGCCGGTCTGCGATCCGTTCTGAAAGTACGTCGTATTCGAAGACGTCACCGTGAAGCCGACGTCGTAGAAGGTTCCAGCGACCGCGGTGAACTGAGACGCTCCGCTGACTATGTTGTAGCCCGTCGCCTGCCCGTTTCCGGCCCAGGAGGTTATCGCGAGACTCGCGCTGTTACTCATCAGATAGACGTGCGCGTTCGCCCCCGCGTTTCCTCCCTGCGTGCTCGGGCCGTCCGCGATGCAGAGTCCCGCGTATGACGCGCTGGTCGCGTTCCACGCGATGCTCGCCTCGACGAGCTTTCCAGGCTGGGAAAGCTCGGTAGCGTTAGTATGCACGGCTCCGGTGTTCACGGTGAGATAACCGCTCGCGACGGAAGCAGTGCCAGTCTGAGTCCAGGTTCCGGTGTCGAGGGAGCCTAAGTCGAAACCGTCGTAGAAGTCGAACACCTGCGTCGCGTCGCTGACGTCCCCCGCCGCGGCGTTATCGTAGTAGAGAATTATGTCCTTCGTGGACGAATTCGGAATCGACGGAACCTTGACCCACAACGTCGCGCTCTGACCCGCGTAATTCCACGTCTCGCGGAAGTAATCGAGAAGGGTGTAGCCGTCCGAATCCGTTACGCGAATGTCGTATCCCGTCGATTGGACTCCCGCCCAGAAATCCGCGTTACTAGAATCGATCGTCAACTCGATCTGAAAATCGGTCAGCGACGACGCGCTAAGGGTGGCGTCGAGAGTCACCGGCTGCCTGCATAGCCACGCGCCGTTATACCAGGTAGGCGACGTCGTCGGCTTGAGCTGGGCCGCGCCGGAGATTATCTCGACCTCGGAGGAATTCGAGAAGTTGTAATCCCCCGACGTCGTAAACGGCCACGAAGAGTTGTCCGGCGCGAGCGCGAAGTCGTTTCCGGCGCCCGAAGTCGACGATTCGCCTCCACCAACTGTCGTCACAGTAACGTCTCCGGTAACAGCTCCGCCCGGCACGACGACGCTGATCGACGTGTTCGACCACGAGTTCACCGCCCCTAGAAGTCCGCTCGGGAACGTCACCCACGAGAGTCCCTGAGTGGCGCCGAAGTTCGTTCCCGCGATCGTAACGTTGTCGTTGTAATACGCCATAGACGGAGTTAGCGCGCTCACCGTCGGCGCGCCAACGGTGAAGACCTTGTTCGTGTTCGATGTAAGTCCGCCCACGATCATCACGACGCTTCCCGTGCGAACGTTCGCGGGCGCGTTTATCTTCACCTGCGTGTCGCTCCACGTGGTCGCCGCGCCGGCGTCGACTCCGTTAAAGTATATGGTTGACGCGCCCTGCGTCGCGCCGAAGTTGACGCCGCTAATCGTCACCTCTACTCCGCTCGATCCCGTGGACGGACTGAGCGAATTGATTATCGGATAGAGGAACAGCGGCGCGACGTTCACTTCGTCCGCTACGTCGAGCCTGATGTTCGGAATCGCGGTCGTGAACAGCCTGATCTCCGGTTCGTAATCCTGCGGCGAAATCCCCGTCGGGATCGAAACTCCGCCGCCGAGACCGTCATTCGACGCGCTCGAGAACGTCAGCGTAGTCGGGGTCGCGGGATCGAGGTCCTGATAGTTCCCCGCGACCTTGTCGAGATACGCGACGACGGTTTGAGTTCCGTCGGTAAATGTGAGGAAGGAATTCGCGGTGAGAGTGTAGGCCCCTGCGTCCCCGTTCGTTACTTCGATGGTGAACGCGACTCCAGTGTCTCCCTGGGTGACGGACGCGGGAGTCAGCGACGACGAAGTGTAGTCGATGTCTATCGGGATTACCGTCACTCCGTCGAGCTGAGTGAACTCGGTTCCGTCCGAGTAGAAATACGCGCGGAAATACACGGTCCCGCCGTCTTGCAGCGCCTGCGGCGCGTTGCCAAGGTAGTCGCCAAATTCGGAAGCGAGCGAAGTCTCGGTGTCATACTCGACGACGAACGGATTCGTGTCCTTCACCCACGTCGTGCCATCGATGTAGTACCAGTCCGTGTTGTCGTTCGAAAACTGGTACTGCACCGTGCCCTCGTTGTCCGGACCGTACGAGTCGGAAATGGAAATCACGCTCAGGTACGGAAGGCCCGTGTCGTTCGTCAGATAAGGCACAGTGTCCGGATACAATAGCTGCTGCTCGGTCCCGACACTCGCGCCCGGCTGCGTCGGCGTATAGCTGCGAACGCGCACCCAGTCCACGTCGATGTTGCGGACGTCGTTTCCTCCGGACGCGCTCCCCGTGAAGTACCCCAGCCAGAGGTAGTACGGAGAGGACCATGTGCCCGCGTAGGTGTTCGATTGCGCGCCGTCCTTGAAAAGGATTACGTTCGTGCCCGTAACCACGGTCCCGACCTCGTAGTACGTTCCCGCGGACGCGGTGAACTGCGCGGGGCCGCTCGTAACGTTGTAACTCGCCGCCGCGCCGTTCGCGGCCCAGCAGTTGACGGACAGACTCCCCGCGTTAGACATGAAGTAGACTAGAGCGTCGGACGCGCTGTTGCCGCCCGCGGTGCTCTGAGCGTCCGCGATGCAAAGCCCCGCGTATGACGCGCTTGTGGCATCCCACCTGATCCTCGCTTCGACAAGCTGATTCGTCTGCGATCCGATCGTGCTGTCTGTGTACACCGACCCCGTCTGGACGCTCAGGACTCCGGAAGCCTCCGTCGCGGTCCCTGTCGCGGTCCAGACGCTTCCGTCGAGAGACGCGTCTTCGAAGTCGTCCGCGAAGATGAAGACGTCCTGCATGCTGCTTGCGTCGCTCGCGCCGTCGTTATCGAAATAGAGGTACACGGTGTGATTCGAACTCGCGGGAATGCTCGGGACTTTTATCCAGAGAGTCGCGGTGTTCGCGCCGTAGCTGAAGCTCGACGTGTAATGATAGATCGGAGTCACGCCGTCGCTGTCGGTGAAACGAATGTCGCTTCCGTCCGCGTTCACCTTGGCCCAGAACGACGTCGCGGCGCTCGTGAGGGTGACTTTCACCTGATGATCCGTCAGTGTGCTCGCGGTGGCGGTATTGTCGATGGTCACGGGGATCCGCCATTTCCAGGATGTGTCGTACCAGTCTGAATAGCTCGGGATGAGCTGCGCCATCCCGCCCGTGATTTCGAGCGCGGCGGGATCCGAGATCGTGTAGTTTCCCGCCACCGTGAAAGGCCAGGTGCTGCTGTCGGGAGCGATCGTGAAATCGTCTCCCGCACCTGCGGTCGCGGAAGTCCCGCCGCCCGCGGTGGTCACGGTGACGTTCCCGGTGGTCGTCCCCGACGGAACGTAGGCGAGGATCGACGTGTTCGACCACGAGATCGTCTGCGCGGTCTTCGAGTTCGGGAACGTGACGAAGCTGCTTCCCTTCGCGTTTCCGAAGTTCGTCCCTTCGATCACGACCACCTCGCCGAAATACGCGGTCGAAGGCGTGAGCGAAGAGATAGTCGGCGCGTTCGCGGTGAACGTCTTGTCCGCGTTAGAAATGTACCCGCCGACCTTCACGAGCACGCTCCCCGTCGTGACGTTCAGCGGCGCATCCACTGTGATCTGGGTGTCGCTCCACGCGCTGACCATACCGGAGTTCTCGCCGTCGAAGGTCACGGTGGAGAGTCCCTGCGTCGCGCCGAAGCCGGAGCCGTCGATCGTCACGCTGATGCCCGAGTATCCGCTCGCGGGAGTAACTGTCGAGATCGCTGGAGTCGCGGGCGGCGAGCTTCCGTACACGTCGAGTCCGTCGAGCTGCGCAAGCTCCACCCCGGTCGGAGAGCGCAGAAGCGCGCGGAAGTAAAGCGTTCCGGAACCTGCAACGTCGTCGAAGGACGCCGCGTTCGCGTCGATTTCCGACGCGCTCGAAGTCTCGCTAGACCACGTCACCGACAGCGGCGTAAGGTCTTCCGTCCACGCGCTACCGTTCCAGTAGTACCAGTTGCTGTTATTTGGAGATAGTTGATACTCGATCCCCGCCGCCACGTTGTGCGAAGGTCCGAGATTCTCGGTGAATCCGATCAGGTCGGAGTACGGAATCCCGTTTCCCGCCGCCGCTCCAATCATCGGATTCGTGGTCGGAAAACTCAGCCCCTGTTCCGCGCCGAAAGTTGCGGTCGGGTCCGAATCGGCGGACGCCCGGGTTCTGATCCAGTCGACATTTATATCCCAGCCATTGGTGGCTCCCGCGACGGATCCGGTGAAGTATCCGAGCCAGACGAAGTAGGTTGACGAGAAAGTCCCGGAATACGAATTCGTCAGCGCGTAGTCTTTTCGAAGCGAAACGCTCGTGCTCGATACAGCTTCCGAGATAACGTAGTAGGTATCAAGAACCGCTGTGAACTGCGCGGGACCGCTCGCGACGTTGTAGCTCGCCGCTAAGCCGTTCGCGGCCCAGCAGTTGACCGACAGGGACGAGGCGTTGTTCATGAAGTAGATCAGAGCGTCGGACCCGCCGTTTCCGCCCGCGGTGGCGTTATCGTCTGCAATGCACAACCCGGCGTAGGAAGCGCTCGCGCCAGTCCAGCAAATCCGAGTCTCGACGATCTCGCCGGGCTGGTTCCCGATGGCCGAGTTCGAATAAACGCAGCCCGTCGTGACAGTCAGAAGTCCGCCCGAAACGGACGCGCTTCCCGTTGCGGTCCAGGTTCCGGCGTCGAGGGACGCGCCGCTGAAGTTGTCGATGAAGTCGAAGGTGCCTGCATCGTCGCTGACGTCTCCCGCGGACGCGTTCCCGTAGTACATCAGAATGTCCTTCGTCGTCGCCACGGGTATCGAAGGCACTTTCACGAAAAACTTCGCGGTCTGTCCCGCATAATTCCACGAATCCCGGAAGTACGTCAGAACCGTCGTTCCGTCTTCGTCCGTGAATCGCACGTCGAAGCCGGTCGTTTCCACGTTCGCCCAGAAATCCGCGTTCGAGGAATCGACGTCGATCGTCACCTGATAGTCCGTCAGGTCCGCGGAATTCGCCGTCGCGTCGATCGTCACCGGCTGTCTGTAAGGCCACGCGGTGTCGTACCACGTAGGCGACGTCAATGGCGCGAGCTGCGCGTATCCGCCGACGATTTCAATACCGGCAGAATACACGAAATCCGCCGGAGTGCTGAAATTCCAGACGCCGGGCGCGCTCAGGAGCGGATCGACCAGCAGAGGATACACGGCGTTCGAATCGTCGATAACTAGCCGGAGAATGCCGATCGAGAACTCGATTGAAGAATCAAGCTCGTCTCCGTTCCTGTCGAAAACGCGCAGACTGTGATAGCTGAGCACTTCCGCGCCGCCGACACGGAAAACGATTCCGCCGTCGCGTTCGATCGCCTCGAAACTACCAGTGACGTCGCCTTCGACGATCAGCGGCCCGCCCGAGTAAACCTTTTCGCGGATGTACATTTTCTGCTCAATGCCTTCCGCTGTGTTTTCGTACGTTTCCACCAGCCCGCCGAAATCGTACTCCGCCTTCTCGCCTTCCAGCGTCGGCTGAACGTCCCGAAGTTCGACGAGCGCATTTTCGCGTCCGATGCGCGCCAGTTTGTACCCGAACTCCCAATCTCCGCCGTCGGCGTTATCCGCGGGCGTCACGTTTATTCCCGCGCCGGTGAATTCGACCTTTTCGAAACCATGAGCTTCGTTCTTGGTGACGATCTTCCCCTCTTCCGTGACTTTAATCTCGGGCGGCGCGGGATTCTCGTGGGAGCTCATCTCCTGCGGTTTCGACTCCAGCTCGCCTGTGTCCTTCGCCGACGGCCCGGCGACCTCGATCGCGACGTTCCCCCGCGGCACCGGCAAATCCGCATCGCATGCACTCATCCCAGCGATGGCAATCGCCCATAGTGCAACTGGCAACGCCGCGGAAATAATTCCACGAGCCGCAAGAGCGAATGTATATATTTTCCGCCCGTCCAACATCGGTGGGTGGTTTCCTGTTTTCGTAGCTTATGATCTCAAAAAATCGCACCTTGGCGACGATTCTCAAAACAGAACATCGCCAGGACCGTTTGATTGCACAAAAATACTATAAATTTCCTCGTTGTATCAACTTAGAAACCTGTGATTTTTTACAATAAACTATTTCTTTATAAATTGGCGCACGCGGCATTGTTGCACAAATGCGTGATGATGAAATCCTTCTCCCCCCAAGAGAAGGTGGCGCGAAGCGCCGGATGAGGGAGCATTTTTGTGAACGTTCGGTGAACCTTTTGGTTACCCACAAGTTTTCCCGATATTGTAGCTAATTTCGATATCCATCGATTTATGCAACAAAGCCTCTATGGAGCGTAAACTTTCAAAAAATGAATTTTCGTATTCAGGTCGATGTAATCGAAATTCACACCGAATTTCGATAATAATAGCTTATTTACTCTACTATTAAGC
>JANLHZ010000191.1 GCA_024653775.1 Planctomycetota bacterium
ACATTTCCGGATCGTCGAGATCGGGAGTCATCACGCCGACATCGACGACGAGCGTCTGCGCGGAAGGCGGCGCGGTGTCGAAAGCCTCGCCAACCCGCAGCCAGGCGGCGATGACGGTAGAATTTAGAGGAAACGCGTTCGCCATCGTAAAGAGTTGAGTCATTCCGACGCCCGCAAGCTGCGAATGATCGACATGAAACTTGACGAGTCCGCTGCTGCGAAGATCGCGCACAACGTCATCCCAGCGGGTCGTACCTTCTAGTGGAATGTTTCCGACATACGTCATGATCTGCTCCAATTTATGCTTGATTGTGCCGCCGAATATAGCACAGGAGATTTTTTTTTTTGCAACTGTAATGTTTTTGATCCAAAGAAATTTTTGAGTTCTTAACAGTATTCACGCAGGGCGAAGCCAAAATCCCTGAAGTAACAATGGACTTCAGTGATTCCGGTATATCTGCGCGTAGAATTCTTTGCTACTGCGCGCGTGCGGACGAAAGTCAGTAGTCCTCTGCCTGTAGTTCGTTGAACTTCAGCTTCAGCGATTCCGGTTCGCCGTTCGAAAGCCAGCGCTGTCTTAGAATCAGCACGATGTCTCCGGATCGTCTCCGGTATTCAGCGTCATCGAAGTGTAGTGTTTTCAGTTTCTTCATTTCATCGAGCGCCCAGAGCCGCGCGCTTTCTGGCCTCAGATTCGCGATTTCGTTCATGAACGCGTAGTGATGGTCGATCGTGGCGCTTTCGGACGCGAGCACCGCGGAAATTTCTGCAAGCACCGGATGCGGGCCGTCTTCGAGGACGAGGTCGAGCGACGCGCCGAGGCTAAGTTCCCAGGTCTGAACGTCGTCTACCGCCTTCAGCCGAGCGGAAAGCATCTCGAACATTTTCGTGAAGAGCTGAGCATCGTAGCCCTTGTGGACGATAAGCCGATGCGCGGTCTCCCGCATTCCTTCGAGCAGCGGCCGCAGAACGCTCGCGTTCGTTTCGATCGCCGCGGCCAAGCGAAGCTTTTCGTTCATCGCGAGGTAGTAGAGGACGCGCTCGTCCGCCCCGCCGAAACCCTCGTACGCGATGTTCATCCGTAGCGACTTCGCCGCGGCTCTGCGCGCGGATTCGCCTGCGTTCGCGTCCGTCAGCGCGCCGAGGAGCGCGGACGAGATTTCCACTGTGGGCTTCGCGCCGCCGAGAGCGTCTATCGCGGCGCTGGAGATGTTTTCGTCGCTCGCGCTTACGAGTTCGAGCAGCAGCGACGCGTTCTCCTCCGCGGCGAGGCTTCGAAGGGCGTTTCCGCGTTCCTCGGGAGTTGCGTTTTCGTTCTTTGCGATCCCGAGGAGAAACGCCGCGACGGTTTCCGCGCTTCCGCTGGAACCCGAGAGCACACGGACGATCGTCGCGCGCACTTTCGAATCGCTTTCCCCCTCGTAGCTCGCGATCAGCTTCGCAGCTTCGTCCGCTGGGATTTCCCCCGGCTCCGTGAAAGGACTCGCGAGTTTTTGCCACTCGCTCGCGTCCGCGGGATCTGCACCGGCGGGGACGGCAAACGGCAGCTTCGGGTTTCCGGAATATCGCGCGAGCAGAACCAGCCGTTTCAGGTCGCTCGAATTCCACGGATTGAATTCGAGCAGGGTTTCACAGACATCGAAGAGCCTCGCGTCGTCCGACGCCGCGAAAATGCAGAACAGAACGTTTGCGTCCCTTTCGCGTTCGGGAATCTTCAGAAGTTCGTTCAATTTGAAAAGCACACGCGATCGAAGGCTGTAGCTCGCGCGAATGAACTTCACCGCGAGGTTCAGTTTTTCGACGTCAAGAGGCGTGGCGATCTGGACCTCCTCGAGAAGACCGTAGAGAGTCTGCCCGGCGTTCGCGTACTCCGTCGGCTCGACTTCCGGAAGCACGAGTTCTTCTTCAGGAATCAAAGGCGCGAGGGGTTGCGCGTTCTGTTGCCCGCCGGCAGGATTCTGCCCGTCTGTGTTCTGCTCGTCCCGCGGGTTGTCGCGATGTACGTACGGGTTCCGGACCATGTTTACCGTAAGTCCGAAGCCGAAGGCGATCACCGCGATGATCGCGGCGTGAAACACTGCTTCCTTTGTCATTTTCGCTCCCGATGGATGCAACTTGCGAAATACCGAAGGCGAGCTACTTTAGCAAAGTCGAAGATGCGTCGCACAGGAAATTTGTGCGCGCGGAAGTATTGCGGCGCGAGAAATCGGCTAACGCGGTTTTTGTTTTTCGAGATTTACTCGGACGTAACTCCATTGTAGGATTCTCATCTTTGTGGGAGCCGTCCGGCGGGCGCCTGGCGGTTAAATTCGGCAAGATTGTTTCCTCTACCCATTTACGGAGTGACAAGTGGCAGTAACCAAAGAAGAAAAAAAGGGCACGATTCAGAAGTTCAAGATTCACGACGGAGACACCGGCTCGCCCGATGTCCAGATCGCGATACTTACTCAGCGAATCTCGTCCCTCACCGAGCACCTAAAGATCCATTCGAAGGATCATTCATCGAGGCGCGGACTGCTCGCGATGGTAAACAAGCGCGCGAAACTGCTCAAATACGTGAAAAAGAGCAGCTTCGACAAATACGTCGGTCTGTGCGAATCGCTCGGAATCAGGCATTAATTTTGTGTTTGAATTTTTTGTTAGCCAAAAACATTCTCGTGTGTTTTCTCGGTTCGACGAATCTCATGCGAAGAAAGCGGTTTGTTTAGAAGCGGGCAATAGCGGTTTTAGCGGCGATGTCTTTGGCGGTTAGATGTTGAACGGAGGTATTACATGGCAGTTCATATTGTTGAAAGGACGATCGAAGGAAAGCACTTCAGGATCGAAACAGGAAGGCTCGCGAAGCAGGCCGCGGGGTCAGCGCTCGTCACGTCCGGCGAGAACATAGTGCTTTCAGTGGTTTGCAGCGCTCCCTACGAAAAGGGAGACGACTTCTTCCCGCTTACCGTCGATTACCGCGAGAAGACGTCCGCGGCGGGAAAAATCCCCGGCGGGTTCTTCAAACGCGAAGGAAAGATGCGCGACGAGGAGGTCCTCTGTGCAAGGCTGACGGACCGTCCGATACGTCCGCTGTTTCCCGACGGCTTTATCGAGGACGTGATGATCTCGGGTACGGTGTTCAGCTCCGACGGTCAGGGAAAAATGGATGTCCTGAACGTCCTCGGCGCGAGCGCGTGCCTTCATCTGAGCGACCTGCCATGGGCCGGTCCGCTCGGGGCGTGCCGCATCGGCATGATCGACGGAAAGTTCGTGCTGAATCCGACTTACGCGGAAATGAAGGAATCGAAACTCGATCTAGTCGTCGCGGCGACCAAGGACGCGATAAGCATGGTCGAAAGCGGCGCGGCGGAACTCAGCGAAGATAAAATGATCGAAGCGCTGTTTTTCGCGCAAGGCGTCTGCAGGCAGCTCTGCGAGATGCAGGAGGAGCTTCGCGCCAAGGCCGGAGCGCCGAAGCGCGAGTGGCAGCCGACTCCGCAGTTCTCAGACGAAACGTACACCGCGGTCGCGCAGGAGGTTTTCTACAAGTATCAGGAACTTCTGATGACCGTGGGCAAACACGCGCGCTCCGGTGCGGTGAAGGCGTTCCGCGATCAGTACATCGAAGCCAAGGTGAACCCGGAATCCGAGGACGCGGACGCTCGAAAGAGCGAGATGAAAAAGATCTTCAAGGAGGTTCACAGCGTCGCGATTCGCGATCTGATCCTGAAAGGAAAGCGCGTCGACGGTCGCGACAACGTCACCGTCCGGCCTATCGAGTCGGAAGTCGCGCTTCTTCCGGGCGCACACGGTTCGAGTCTGTTCCAGCGAGGCGAGACCCAGGCGATCGTAACCTGCACCCTCGGCACCGGAGACGACGAGCAGATCATCGACGGTCTGATGGAGACGTGGTACAAGAAGTTCCTGCTGCACTACAACTTCCCCGGCTGGAGCGTAGGCGAAACCAAGCCGAACCGCGGCCCCGGACGACGCGAGATCGGCCACGGCGCGCTGGCGGAAAGGGCGCTCAGCTACGTGCTCCCCTCCGAGGAATTCGCGTACACTATTCGCATCGTATCGGACATCACCGAGAGTAACGGTTCGAGTTCGATGGCGACCGTCTGCGGCGGCTGCCTCGCGATGATGGACGCGGGAGTCCCGATCAGAGCGACAGTCGCGGGAGTCGCAATGGGCCTCGTCAAGGAAGGCGATCGCTACGCGATCATCACCGACATCCTTGGCGACGAGGACCACTACGGCGATATGGATTTCAAGGTCGCCGGCACGAAGGAAGGTATCACCGCGCTTCAGATGGACATCAAGGTCGATGGACTTACGCCGGAGTTGATGCACGAGGCGCTACAGCAGGCTCGCGAAGGTCGTCTGCACATTATCGCGGAGATGGAAAAGACGATGCAGCAGCCGAGGGAGAAGCTGAACCCGAAGGTTCCGCAGCTTCAGGTCGTGATGATCGCGGTCGACAAGATCGGCCTGCTCATCGGCCCCGGAGGCAAGACCATCCGCGGAATTCAGGAGGACACAGGTTCGAAGATCGAGGTCGACGATACGGGTAAGGTGAGTATCTACGGCGCAAACGCGCAGATCATCGAAGACGCGGTCAACGCAGTCACGAATCTTTGCGTTGGTCCGGAGATCGGAAGGCTCTACGAATCGACGGTGACGAGCATCAAGGACTTCGGCTGCTTCGTAGAGTATATGCCGGGGCAGGAAGGACTCGTGCATGTCAGCGAACTCGATTTCGATTACGTCCGCAGAGTGGACGACGTCGTCAAGATCGGCGATACGTTCGAAGTCAAGTGCATCGATGTCGACGACAGCGGTCGCGTCAGGCTTTCGAGGAAGGCCGCGATGCTCGAACGCGATCCGTCGCTGGCGGACAAGGCCGCGGAGGACGAGGCGCGTCAGGCTGAACGTCAGGCCGAGCGTGGAGATCGCGGAGATCGAGGAGATCGAGGAGACCGCGGCGGTCGAGGCGGTCGCGATCGCGGCGGACGCGGCGGCGGTGGCGGTGGCGGTGGACGTTTCCGCGACGACCGCCCTCCGCGCAGGTAAGGCGACTATAACCGTCTCGGGCACTTGTAACTGTTCTTTACTCAGCGTGCCAGGCACTTTGAAAGTGCCTGGCACGTTTCTTTTCCGCTGACGACACGCGGCGCAACTACACGCCGCACACGAGTTGGAGTTTAGGCCGCGGTTGAAACATCGTAGCGCACGTGATACCGTATCCGCGATGATGAGCGAGGAAAGCGAGTTCAGAGCGGTGGTCAAGGCCGCGCTTTTCGAAGATCGCGCGAAGAACGATCTGACGTCGGGGTTTCTCGTTCCCGCGGATCTCCAGATGGAGCTGAGGCTGATCGCGGAAGAAGACGCGGTGGTCTGCGGACTTCCGGTGGTGAAGATCGTGTTCGAGGAACTCGACGCGTATTCGAAGTGTCGGTTTGACGTCATCGAAGGCGCGGAGGTGAAGGCGGACGACGTCGTTGCGACAATCGGCGGCCGCGCTCGTGCACTGCTTTCCGGCGAGCGGACCGCGCTGAACTTCCTGAGCCTCATGTCGGGCTGCGCGACGAACGCCCGCGCGGTCATTCGGGAAGTAATCGACCTGGGCGTGACAGTGCTCGACACGCGTAAAACCACGCCTCTGCTGCGCTCGATCGAAAAGTACGCCGTGCGCGCCGGCGGAGCGACGAACCATCGGATGCACCTCGCAGACGCGGTGATGCTGAAGGACAACCACTTCCTCGCGACCTCGAAGGCCGGCGTGAGCTTCCGGGAGACTCTCGAACGCGCGGTGAAGGAATTTTCGGGTGACAAGGAAATCGTGTGCGAAGTAGATTCAATTGCGCAGCTTTCGAGCGTGATTGATCTTCCCGCGGACGTCTTCCTTCTGGATAACTTCAGCGCCCTGGACCTGCGTGCCGCGGTCAAACTGAGGGACGCGCGGAAGTCGAGTTCCCTCCTCGAATCCTCCGGCGGCGTGACGATTGAAAATATCCGCGACGTTGCGCTTGCTGGTGTCGATCGCATCAGCCTCGGCGCGCTTACTTCCGCTTATAGACGGATATCGTTCAAAGCGGAGTTTCAATAATACATTATATTCGTACCGTCTACGAATTTTTAGTAATATTATGAATACCGAAATTAATCATACATTAAATTCGTAGACGGTACGAATATAATGTATAGCCTACGACTCCATAAACATGTCGAGCACCAGCATCGACCAAAGCTCGGTGCAGAAATCGCGCTTTTCTGAGCGATGCCGATCGAGCATCGAGCGCACGAATTCGCAGTTGTAGAACCCGCGCCTCGAAACCTTCTCCGGCGCGAACCTCGACTCGAAAACCCTCCCGAGTTCGCCGGATGCGAGCGACATGCTCATCGGGGTGGTGAACCCCTGTTTCGCGCGAGAAGTGATCTCCGCGGGAAGAATATCAGCGAACGTGTCCTTCAAAATGCGCTTGGTTCGAAAGCCGCTGATTTTGTCGGTCCACGGAAGACTACGGGCAAAGCCGACGACGCGCTCGCCGAGGTACGGAACGCGGACCTCGACCGAAGCGAGCATCGACGCGCGGTCTGTCACCTGAAGCATATTGTCCGGAAGCCACGTTCGCATATCGAGTTCGAGCGCGGTTTCGAAAATGTCCTTCGAGTCGATTCCGTCCAGAGCGAGTCGCAGCGCGGTTTCGTGATCGTACTCCGGAATCCGCGCGCGGAACTCGCCGCTGAACGCCTGCGCCTCATCGTGATGAAAATACGTCAGCCATTCGATGAGTCTTTCCCGCTCCGGTTTGCAGAACCCGCGAAGGAACTGTTTCGCGCGCCGCGGTCTGTGATCTCCAGAGGTGCTCTCAGCGAAGAAAGAGCTGAGGCGCATCAGCAGGAAGCGCAGCGTGGAAGGAATCCATTCGAACCTTCGCGCGAGAGTGAGCGCGAGCTGACGCGGATAACCCGCGAAGAGTTCGTCCGCGCCGGTGCCGGAGAGCAGGACTTTGAACCCCTCGTCCCGCGCGGCTTTCGCGACGAGGTAGTGCGATACGTCCGACGAATTCCCGTGCGGCTCGCCCATGGCGCGCACAAGCTCTGCAAGCGGCGTCAGAAAGTCGCCATCGAAGTCGACGACGCGGTGTTCGAGTCCGAGCGCGTTGCACACGAGCTTTGCATAATTCGTTTCATCGAAAAGTTTCGCGTCCTCGCGGTATCCGATGGTGAACGCGGGAAGCTTCACTCCGCATTCGAGGTTCGCGAGGTACGCGAGCGCGCTCGAATCGACGCCTCCGGATAGATACAGCCCGAGCGGCACGTCCGAGATTAGCTGCTCCCGCACCGACTCCGCAAGTAACTCATAGAGCTGTTTTTTACGTCCGAGGTAGCTTGTCGCTGGAGCCAGATCCGGCGTCCGCGGCGAAATCGACTCCGACCTCGCGTATCCGTCGCCGATGATCATCATCGTCCCCGGCGGAACCTTCCGGACTCCGAGATATATCGTTCGCGGCGCGGGAATGTAGCTGAGCGCGTGGAAGTCGATAACAGCTCGCAGGTCGATTTCCCGCGATATTTCCGGATGCGCGATAAGCGCTGAGATTTCAGAGGCGAACGCGAATCCGCTTTTCGTGGTCGCAACGAACAGCGGCTTGATCCCGAGATGGTCTCGCGCTAGATAAACTTCCCGCGCGCAGAGGTCGTACCACGCAATCGCGAACATCCCGTGGAAGTCGCGCAAGCCGTTGCGGCCATATAGTTCGATGTATTCCGCGATGACCTCCGTGTCGCTCCGCGTTCGCAGCCGGACGCCGTCCGATTCGAGCCGCGCGCGAAGCTCCGGATGGTTATAAATCTCGCCGTTGAAGACGAGCGTGAGCTTTCCGGATTTCGTCGTCGCAGGCTGCCTTCCGCGCTCCGGATCGATAATCGCGAGTCTGTTCACTCCGAGGACTGTTCCGTGTCCTCTGCCCTCTGTCCCGTGGAGCGAGATGACGTTCGTGTCGTCCGGCCCGCGATACTTCATCCGCCCGAGCATTTTCAGCACGAGTTCATCGTCGGATGAAGATGTGAGTCCCGCGATTCCGCACATTCAGGTTCCCCCGTGGCGAGAATACCTTCTCGGGATTCACGGTCGCAAGTCTTATCGCCGCCGTTTCTACTTTCCGATGCAGAACCGGCTGAAGATTCGGTCGAGCACGTCGTCCGGCGTCGTGAAGCCGAGCACCGTTTCGACTGCGTTCAGCGCGTCCCGAAGGCAGACCGCCGCGACCTCCGGCTCCCTCGACGGATGGATGTCCCGTGCGTCCATCAGCGCGGCTTTTGCTCGGCCCAGAACGGATCGAAGCGAAGCGCTCGTCCCGAACCCCTTCGGAAGCCTTCGCACTTTCGACGCGATCGCAGCCCGAAGAATCTCAACGCCTTCGCCTGTGAGCGCGCTGCATAGAACCACGTTACCTGCGAAGTCTGCGCGCGCGGACTCGGGCACAAGATCGATTTTATTTACGGCGTCGATTCTGTCATTCGAAGTTCCGAGACTCGTAAGTTCGTTTGCTTCAATCTTTCCGCCGTCGTGGACCTGCACGATTATATCGTATCGCCGCGTTCCTTCGCGCCTTTTCGACTCCGCGGCTACCGCGATCGGGTTATGCGAACCTGCGCAACTCGTAATCCCCGGCGTGTCCACGATGGAAATCGCGAATCCAAGTCCTTCGTCGTCGCGATCTAGAACGTCGCGCGTCGTTCCCTCGATTTCGGAAACGATGCTGATGTCTTTCCCAGTAAGCGCGTTTATCAGCGAGGATTTTCCCGCGTTCGCGGCCCCGGCGAAAACGATGCGCAGCCTTTCGCCTCGACCGTGCGAAAGCTTCGTCTCGCTGTATTTCGTTATCTTCTCCGCAAGATCGTCAATTTCTGCGCTGAACGAAACTTCCGAAATGGTTTCGACGTCTTCCTCCGAGAAATCGATACCGAGCTCGACTAGAGCCGCAAGGTCTAGAAGCCTTTCCCGAATCGACTCGAGCAGATTCTCGCCGCCGCTCGTTAGGCTCATCAGCGCGGCTTTCCGCGATTCGCGTTCGCCTTCGTACAGAAGTTCCGAAAGAGCCTCGACTTTCCGAATATCGAGTCTCCGGCTACGAAACGCGCGGAACGTGAATTCGCCAGGCTTCGCGTGCCGCGCGCCTGACGCGCAGAGTTTGTCGAGAATCTGCCGCGCCGCGAACGGAACCGACGGAAAAAAAATTTCGACCACGCATTCCCCGGTGAAGCTCGACGGCTTCTCGAAATAAAGTAATGTGCACGGAAGCTCTATCTCATATGCGAGTACGAGCGTTCCACGTTGCGCGATCCTCGGAACGACATTTTTGCCGGTTTTGACGACCGTCCCGGCAATCGAAAGCGACTCGTCGCCGGAGAGTCTTATAATGCACCGCGCGCCAGGGTACTCGCCCGTGGAAATCGTGGCGATCGTGTCGCCTTCTCGAAACTTTTCATGGAATCCAGCCAAACGATACCCTTTGTCAATGTCCTCCGAACATCATAGCAAAGTGCCGATTGATGAACTATAATGCTCTGAGCCATGTTTTAGTGGTGTCAAACCCGACTTTGGTGAAGAACGTTTGAATATTCCGAGAACTGAAAATGGTAATCGTCGATGATCTTTTCCTTGCAGTAAATAACGAATGAAACATAACTTTAATATACTATTAGTGTCTGTGCTGGCGATTTTGACGTCCGAGTCGAAGGCATCCGCCCTGGCGTTCACGGAAAGCAGCGTGCCGCTCACCGGCGACTACAGCGACCATCGTTTTGCGGACATCGATGGAGACGGAGACCTTGACTTGATAGCCACCTCCGTTTCTCACGTCGGCATCGAAGGCAGACGCAGGATCGAAATTTTCAAACAGAACGACAGGAGATTTTCTCAGACGCCGTCGCAGATCGTCGAAGTTCCGGGCGACGCATCCCTTCTTTTCGTCGGCGACGCGTCGTCCTCTCCAGGCCTCGAAATCGGCTGGTATCATCGCTACGGAGTGCGAATCCTGAAACAGTCGGACGGCAAATTTGGCGAAGTCGCGGTAAATGCTCTTGGCGTGAGAACCTTCTTCGATTTCGCATCTACCGACTCGTTATTATTTGGCGAATTCTGCGCCGACGTCGATGGTGACGGCCTCTCCGATATAATTGTGCCGCAGCAGCGAAATTATATTGTATATTTCAGATCGGAAAATGATACGTTCGATCGTTATCAGTCTTTTTTCACCGACGTCGATATAAGTATGAATGAAGATCGTAATGCTTTGGTCAGGGCGGAATACGCCTTGCCGATAATAAATCTGGTGGATTTCAATGGAGACGGACTTCTCGATTTTCTAACGACGTTCAGAAGGCAACTCGTGGTTTTCTTTCAGCGATCGAAGGGAGTATTCGATGAGAATCCTTCTCTTCGCACCGATCTCGATGAGCTGTCGTCGTCAACGGACGAGGAAGGCGAGAGCGTCCTTTCAACCATATTCCAGCTTGGCGATTTCGATGGCGATAAACGATACGATATTGTTTTCGTTCGAAACCGCGGAGAATTCGGATTGTTTTCGGGATTCAAAACCGAAGTATTGCTATTTTTGGGCAACGGCGAGAATCTCGGTCTAAGAGTCGAAGGCGGAGGTAGAATCCCGCATCAAATCCTGAGGTTCGAAGGAGTCGGATCGAAACCCGAATTCGGCGATTTCGACAAAGACGGCGATCAGGATCTTTCGTTCACCGTCGGACGCCTGGATTTGATGTCAGGAATCGGCGCAATGCTCTCCGATCATATTACCGTCGAATACAGATTGATATCGTTCAGCGGGCAGTTGCGACGATTCGACAGCGAAATAGCTTTCAGGTCCGAGCTTGATATTCCGCGCGATTTTTTTGAAGGCGGCAGGGACACCGCCGCGGTGCCGGCTATACGTTTTCCCGGAGATTTCAACGGCGACGGTCTCGTCGATCTTTTCCGCACGGAACCCATAGGTGGCGGCACCGAGAACCTTCGATATCGAATCTATGAATCGCAGCGAAGCTCAGGATTTGCGTTTGCCTCCTCCCACGCGGCTTCGTTCGACGACTTTACGCCGACGTTTCTACCCACGTTCCTGGATTTAAATGGCGATGGAAAAACCGACATCGTAAATGTCTGGAAGTCGACGCTGCAAATAGCGATTATGAATTGATGGAGACCGAAGATATGAAACCTGTTATCGGAAAACTATCTGCTTTTTTAATAGCGTCGACTTTCGCTTTCTCCTTCCGCGCGATTGCCGCGGAGACTGTAATACTTGTTGACGAAACTAGTTACAAAGGCGAAATCCAGAACATAACCGCGACAACGATAACGATAAAAAAAGAAAATGATGAAGTCATCGAAATTCCCCGCGCGAAAGTCATAGAAATTTCATTTCCCGGTGAAGTTGTAGCGAACTCATCCTCAATGGCGCTCGGCCTTCGGGACGGAGAACAATTTGTCGGAGAGATTCAGCCTTCGGGTAACGGTGACGGTTTCGTATTCGTCGACCGATCGAGACTGCGGCTCGATGTGACGGAGGATATTTTCGGGGCGGTTATGCAAATCGATAATCAGAGAAACAAAGCGCAAACTCCGCCGCTGGAGCGAACGGACAGGGATACGATATTTTATTTCGAAAACGGCGCGCTCGAATTCGACGCGGGATACATTTATTCCATCGATAACGAGGTCGTGACTTATGAAAGCCATATCTGGAACGAGCCGGGCGAAGGCGATCACCTTAGAATCGCGCTGTCTCAGGTGATTCGCATCGTTATGAGCGACGATAGCGGTTTCGAGTTCGACGCCGATGAGAATACGGAATCTGTGTACACGAAATACGGAAGTATTTTGAAGGGCAAAGTCGTCTCGATGGAGAATCGGACCATCGCTATCGAAAACCAGGTTTTCGGAAGGCTCGAGCTGAACCTCCGCGACGTGGTTTCGATAAGATCGAAAAACGATCTTGTAACGTATGTCTCCGATATCGAGCCTTCGAGCGTGCTTGAGCACGGCGCGCTTCGAATGCGGGGAGATCAGACTACTTTTTTTCCGTTCAGGACGAATCTCGATTTTGCAGGCGGCGTGCCGGCTATTCGCGGACGAAGATATTTGAACTCACTCGTATGCCACGTTTATTCGAAACTCGAATTCGACGTGCCCGGCGACGCTATCGAATTCGTGTCGTACGTCGGCGTAAGCGACGAAACGCTAAACCTCTCGCCGGACTATACCGCGAAGATGGTTTTCAGGGTTTACGTTGACGGCGAAAAGAAATTCGACTCCGGAGTTCTGATCGAAAATTCCGCGGCCACACTCGTGAAGCTATCTGTGCGCGGCCAGCAAAAATTAGCGCTCGAACTGACCTGGGCCGACGATGGCGATCCGATATCGTACTATATCAAAGGCCGCGGCGTTTGGGGCGACGCGAGATTCATAGCGAGTGAAGAATAGCCGCGAAGCCGATATGATTACGGGCAGTTCCAGACGAATTTTAAATCGAATCGTTTTCTCGTTATTGGTTGTCGCCATCGGGGCGGAAAGCTTTCTGCAATTAGTATCGTTATTTTTTACCCCCGGCGCCGGAGAAATCGACATAGTCGAGGGATCGTTCACCGTTCTATGCCTCGGCGATTCTTTCACCTACGGCGTCGGCGCAAGCAGTCTCGAAGGTTCCTATCCAGAGAGACTCGAAAAAGTCCTCATGGATGAATTCGCCGCAAACGTCGTCAACGAAGGAGTACGCGGGTCGAATTCATCGATGATCTATAGGTCTTTTGGCGCTAAAATCGAAAAGTACGAACCCAAACTCGTTCTGCTGATGACCGGAATAAACGATTCGTGGAATATGAAGCAAAGGACGCCGCTTCAGAATCATCCGGAAGTTGAATCGAGCCTCTCTGCTGGCGCATTCGATTCAATTCTCGGCTGGTCGAAGCTTTATAGGCTTTTTATTGTGGTTTCAAACCCTCCGACAGCTCTTCCGAATATCGAGGCGAATTCGGCGGACGAATCCGCGGAGATCGTGCTTTCGGAACGGAAGTACGGAGACGATTGGGGGAATTTTGGTAGCTATGATATTCGCATAAGGAATGAGGCGAAACGGCTTCTCGAATCGCTCGCTATCGCAGATGAGAGAAAAGATTCCGAAGCGGCGGCAGGTATTATGGGCGAGATAGTTAAACTGCGAGCCGATAGCGTTGGAGTCTGGACACATTTTGCGGAAGTGGCGCATAGCGCAAACGATATCGAGCTAGCTTGGTCCGCTATCAGGACAGCGTATGAATTAAATCCAGGCGATTTACGAATGCACGAAAATCGCGCGCTGATAGCTACGCTACGGGGGGATTTCGATACCGCTTCAGAATCGATTCGAATCATCTTGTCGACTCCGGAAATAACCGATGGTTGCAGGTGGATAATAGCAAACGCAAGAAGACCTGAAATCGATCTTACGGAGATGATCGAGGATTACGAAATATCGCTCGAAGAAAAGTATCCTCCGGAATTGATTGCCGAGGTGCTAGGCCAGAAGGAACTCGGCGAACTGACAAGAAGCGCAGACGTGCAGGTTCTGGAATACAATATAGTTTCGATGTACAAGATCGCACTACAGAAAGGCGCGTCATTCTATCTGCTCGGATACCCGAGCGATACTTCCGATAAATTATCGCTTTCTAAAATATCGAAAAAATGGAATATTCCGTACATCGATTTATCTGAACCGTTCGCTTCGATCGGGGCTATAAAAATTCCGTTCGATTCAAAGTATTTCATTGCCGATGGACATCCGACGGACGCGGGGTATCAGCTTATTGCCGAAACAATCTCTGAGCGGGTTTTCGAAAAAAGCGATTGACTGCGGCGCGATGGCAGAATTGAACCCTAAAAATTTGCTTTTCCGTCCTGTCATCTTTTCGCTCAAAACAAACATTGCTTTCAAATTTATCCGCTTTTTAGAGAACGGCTGTAATCTGCCTTAAGTTTGTGGTATCATACCGCTCTTTGTCGCGATCGCATTGATTGAACATAAGAATCAGACTGAGGATATTCAGGAGAAGAAGCAAAGATGACAGTCCAGGAAGGAAAAACAGAAAGCATCGATCAGGCTATTGCGGAGAAACGTTGGGATGACGTGGACGAACTGTTCCTCGGAATGATCTCGAGTGGTGCCGTCGATTACCACAAAGTTCTTGGCACGGCCGATAAGATCGAGAAGGCGGGTCAGTCCGTGAAGGCTGGAGGGCTACTTGTACTCTACATTTCCGATGCGCGAAAAAATCTCTCCGGAGACGAGGTTTTCCGGGCGGTCAAACGGGCGATAGCTCTTGCGCCGCGGGACAAGGAGCTTCCGGCGCTGCTACGCTCCGCGATCCGCAAGGCCCACCAGAGGCCGGATATTGACGTAATTCTCGAGAAGGCGGACGTCAGCGGCAAGGGCGACATACGTAGCCAGCTCGCGAGGGCAGAAGAACTTCTACAGTGGAAGGAAGGCGATCACGTACTCCACGAAAGCGGCTTCGGAATAGGCCAAATCGTTGCGACGGACGTGGTGGAAGAGCGACTCATAATCGATTTCGAGTTCAAGAAGGGTCACTCGTTTTCGTACGCGATGGCCGGGAAGGCGCTTTCGAAGCTGGATCCGAACGGGGTCGCGGTGCTTTCGAGGGTGGACAGCGATAAACTCGCGAACCTGCTCGAGACCGATCCCGCGGTCGTTGTGCGCGCGACGCTCAGAGACAATCACGGCAAAATCAGCACCAAGGAGTTGAAAATTATTCTGACTGACGCGGAGCAGCCGAGGCTTTCGACCTGGAACGCGTGGTGGAAGAAGACGAAGGCCGCGCTGACGAACGATCCGTGGGTGGAGATTTCGAAAGGAAATGTGCCGACGCTGGTTCTGCGGGATCAGCCGCTCGAGATTCACGACGAAGTGAGGATGAATTTCGAGAAGCTGCCGACGTTCCACCACAAGTTCAAGGAGGCGTATCACATATTCGACAGCCTTCAGGCGGCTGGGCACAAGACGGACAATCTCTCCTACATCCAGAGTTATTTTCAGCAGGTCATCGATTCCGCGCAGATCAAAAAACTCAGCGACGCGAAGGAGTACATCGAAAGCGCATTACTGCTCGAGGACGAGTTTTCCTTCGATCCGGGATCGGCTTCGCTTAAACCCGAGGACGCGGCTTTGAAATTCAGCCTGCGCGACCTTCTGCCGCTGATCATTCGAAACGACCACGCGAAGCGGCTGCTCACGCGAATTCGCAAGAACAAGACCGACTGGTCGACGATCTGGGAAAAAGCGTGGTTCGGCGGAAGCCGCGAGACGTGGGAAATGATGTACAAAGTTTGGTCGGAATCCGCAGACAGCGCGCCACTCGCGCGGATCGGCGCTTCGATATGGGAGACCCACCGGGAGCATCCGGAGGCGTTCCTTTTCTGGGCGCAGAAGTATTTCGACGGGGACGAAAAGCTTTGCGCACCGGGGACGAAAGTGCTGGCTGTTTTCGAGAGGCTCACGCGAACTCTCGACCATTACTTCAAGGAGCGGGACCGCAAAAAAGACCGTTTCCAGGATCGCAAATACGAAGACGGCGTGATCCAGGATTATCGTACCTTCATTTCCGCGGGGCAGTTCAGGCATGTGGCGGAATTCGTGAGCCGCGCGCTCGAAAGCGGCCAGCGGGAAGACGTCAAGTACCTCGAAGCGCTGCTGATGGGATGCAGCGGATTCAGCGATCAGCAGAGGTCGACGGTTCGAAGGGTGCTGCCGCACATGGATATCGAGCGTAAGATCGCGGGGGACGACGACACGATTTTCTGCACCGACGAGGGCTACAAGAAAATGCAGGCAAAGCTTCATCGCCTTGTGACGGAACTGATCCCGGACGTCGAACGAAGGATCGGCGAAGCGCAGGAAAAGGGCGACCTCTCCGAGAACTCCGAGTGGGAGGCGGCGCTGGAAGAGAAGGTCAACCTCGACGCGGAGCGGGCGAGGATCGAAGTCGAATTCACAAAGGTCAAGCTCGTTCACTTCGATGATGTCCACACGGATCACATCGACGTCGGAACGAGGTTCGTCCTCGAGGACGTCGAAAGCGGAAAGAGCGAGTTCTACACGCTGATCGGACCGTGGGATTCGGATGCGGAAAAACGGATCATTTCGCCTTTCACACCGATCGGGAAGGCCGCGAAGAACAAGAAACTTGGCGAAATCTTCAGTGCGGAGCTTCCCGGAGGAACTGCAACATATAAAGTTCTTTCTATTGAAAACGCTGGTTTGGAAAATTAAAATCTCACGCTTTCCGGGCTGGAATCAGGTTTGGGAAATCAGTTTAAGGTTTTAGAATTCAGAGAATCAAGATGGCGAAAAACAGTAAAAAGATAAAGCGAGCCAACCACGGAAATCGTCCCGCGGGCGCCCGCAGAAGAAGAAACAAAAGGGCCATCGGACGCAGGTGGTAATCTCGTCTTGATCGACGCGACTGGTTCATCGACGCGATTGGTTCATCGCGGCGACGGGATTGAGCTTCGCGCGGTAGTTGCCTTCCGACCATGGATCTTCGGTGAGAAGCTCCGACGGCTGGAAGCTGTAGATCACCCGGCTTCCGATGATGAAATCCACGAGGCTCCGGCGGCGGGAATTCATCGGAACCATCGCCACGTTGGCGATCGCAAGCAGTATCGCGAATACGAATAGCACGCCGAACGCGGCGTAATGCCCCGCGAACCACATAAGCGGAACCGGCAGCCATTTGATCGTCGCGCGGAGGATCGAGCGCCACCACGAAAGGACGTAGCCGTGGTCGCGGATGATCGCGATATCAAGCAGGCGTTTACCGAGCGTTCCGCCAAAGAGGATCGAAGTGAGGCTGTCGTACACGATGACGAAGAGGCCGAAGAAAAGCAGGAAGTAGTCGGCGAATGCGACGTTCGGAATTTCGCGCAGGATTTGGCGGAGTCCGAGTTCCGCTTCGTCGCGCTGGAGCTTGAGCGCGGTCATGGCGATGACGAACATTCCAGACGTTCCCGCGGCGATGAAGAAATCGGAAAGCGTCGAGTTCACGCGCACGAAGAATCCCGCGGAGTGAAGCGCGTGCGGCCTCACGATCTCGAGATCGTGGATCAGCGCGTCGTAATCCGGGTATCGATCCTCTGGGCGCTTCTGCATCATCTTCTCGATGATCTGGATGAGTCTTTCTGGCACGTCCGCGACCATCGTGCGAAGGTCGGGAAGTTTCATCGACGCGTGCTTCATCATAATCGAAAGAGGGTTGTCCGAGTCGAATGGAACTTCTCCCGAGAGCATGTGGAACGCGGTCGCGCCGAGGGAGTAGATGTCCGCGCGGTGATCGACCTGATCTCCGATGCCCTGCTCGGGGGACATGTAGTGCGGAGTCCCGACCGCGATCCCCTGCTTTGTAAGGGATTTCTGGTCCTTCATCTGCTTGGAAAGCCCGAAGTCCGCGACCTTCAGGAGGCCGTCCCAGCGGATAAGGAGGTTGGACGGTTTGACGTCGCGATGGATGATTCCGCCCCAGAATGCGGCGCGAAGACCGCGCGCGGCCTGCAGGATCAGTTCCGCGACTTCCTCCCACGGCAGTTTCCCGAACTTTTCGATTCGCTCCTCCAGGGTGCCGCCTTCGACGTACTCCATCGTGAAGAAGTCTTCGCCGAGGTCGCTACCGATATAGTAGATGTAGCAGATATTCTCGTGGGTGATCTTCGCGGCGCTGCGGGCCTCGCGGAAGAATCTGTCCCGGCTTTCCTCGAACGCGGAATTCTTCGCGAGAACTTTCAGCGCGACGAGTCGATCGAGAGCGGTGTCCTTAGCGAGGTATACGCGGCCCATTCCGCCTTCGCCGATACGTTCGATTACCTCGAAGTGGCCGAATTGGAGTCCGTGTTTCGCTGTGGCGGAATGCTCGTGGTGCGGCGAGTGCAGCGCAAAGTCGATCGGCATCGTGTCCGACCCAAAATCGGCGCTCTCGGGGGAGTCTGGCAGTCTCACGGTGACGGGGGTGATCCGTCCGGAGGAGGTTCCCTGCGCGAGTCTCGTTTCGCGCTCCTCGCGCTCGCTCGGGAGTTCGTCTTCGAGAAGTTCGGGGGATTCGGACCCGGCGTGCGCTGGAATCGGGACGAGCGGTTTACGGTCGGATCTTGGCGCGACGTAAAGCTCGACGCCGCAGCCGGGGCAGACCAGGGATCCTGTAAATTCGGGATCGGGCAGCCGGATTACGGTTTCGCAGGCGCAGTGAATATCCCGTGTACGATTCATCCTGTGTGGAAAACTCGAATAGAAAAAACCGATCTTACTGTATGCCTCCGGAGCGCAAAATTCAACCGCAAGAAGAAGGATATGATTGATGAATCCGGACAGGCGATTGTTGGCAAACTTGCGAATCACTCATTCGGAGGCTTTTCATCGTCGACGGGAAACAACCCGAAGTTGCTCGGCTCGAATTTTCGGTTCGCCCGCTCGTACTTTTCCGGCGGCGACTGCCTAACCGACGCGACTGCGCAAACAGAGATCGACAATACCATCGCGATCAAAAGCAGCGCCGAGACGCGCATCGTTCTTTTCCGGAGTCCGGGGAGAAGTTCCTTCGGCTGAAGTTCCTCCGGCGCGGGCTGTTTCAAATGTCGGTAAAGCGTTGCGACTGAGATCGCGCTGCAAAGAGCAGCCATCACGAGAAACGTGATCTGGACAGTCGCGGAGCCGCCTCCGCGGTAGGGTACGTGCTCTTTGAAGATTCCCGCGGCGGACCCGAGCCAGCAAAGCGAAGCGAACGCGAACAGCGAAACTCCCGCGCCATCGATTCGCTTTCCGATGAGCTTCAGTACCCCGAGCGCGAAGATCGCGAGCGCTCCAAAGATTCCCTCGTACCAGAAAACCGCGACCATCGGGCCTGGGTCGTCCGCGGCAATTCCGAATCCGTCAAGAATGAACTTGTGTCGCGCGTCGGTCAGAAGATACTTCGCGGCGTTGTCGACCTGCATCAAGAATGCGATCGCGACGACGACGTAAGCAAGCAGCGTCGTCCAAAACGAAGGCGCTTGCAGTTCGTCGAACTTCTCCGCGGCTTTGCTTCTTAGAATCATAAAGAGCGCAACGCCTGCCCCGAGTCCGGCGCCAAGGCCCGCGAAGTGCTCGTACACCTTCCAGAAATCGATCGGAGCGCCATGGAAGCAGAGGTCCGCGGTCATCTGAATGTACTGTCCGAGCACGAACGCGAGCGCCATCGAAAGCCCGGTTATCGCGCTTAAGGCGAACACGAACCAGTTCCTTCGAGCGGTCGCATAGGCATACAGAATTCCGAGCA
The DNA here is from genome assembly GCA_024653775.1 of Planctomycetota bacterium. Lineage (GTDB taxonomy): Bacteria > Planctomycetota > UBA8742 > JACQVU01 > JANLHZ01 > JANLHZ01. Next base: position 19,354 of record JANLHZ010000191.1, read on the forward strand.
GAATGCAGATCGTGAACCAGTCGTCGTCGCGTTGCTTGCCGCCTTGTTCGACGGGCATCATCCGAAAGCTAAAGTTCTCATTGTACCATTCGAGCAGGACGTCGCCAGCAAAGGATATAACGCACGCAAACAGCGCGAACGCCGCGATCGCTTCGATGACATGAAAGCGTTTCGCGAACCCAAGACTGATGAATCCACCGCCGAGTGCGCCCCAGAGTCCGCCAATCAGCGCGAAACACGCGTAACCGTAACCGACGTTCGCGAGGTCGTTTCCGGTGGTCATGCCGACGATGGCGCCGTAGCCAAGCCAGCCACCCATCCCGAAGCCTAATGCGCCTAGCATCGCGAACACGGGTGCGCGTCTCAGAAGCTCGCGCCGTCCTCCAAGAAAGGCAAATGCGAAACCGAGCATCGCGCCAGGAAGCATCGCGCCGCTCCAGCCGCCGAAGATTCCGCGGATTCCCCAGCCGAGTCCCATTGCGAGCGCGCACAGGCAAATCCCGGCGATCCTCGTTCGACGAACGATCGAATCGGAGTCAAGGTGCATAACGTTCATTTCGCGCTCGCATTTGGCCGGGCCTTATGTAGACTCGGATCGCAGTGAAACTCAGGAACATCGGATAAAATATCCGGACGCGCGGGAATCGCAAAGGCGAAAATGACCGAAATTCAAAATCCCCACGACGCGTTCTTCAAAGGAATCCTAGCTGCGCGGGAAAACGGGAAGAGCTTCGTCGTTTCGTACCAGCCTATGGAAATCGTCGAACTGATCGACGCCGATTCCACGGAGCTTGTGCCATGCTCGTACGTGCCCGATCACCTGAAGGAATTCTTCGCGGACGTAATGCTGCGGACGAGAACCAGGAATGGATTTCGATACCTCTACCATCTGTTCGAGCACAAGAGCTGCCAGGACAGGTACGCCGTTTTGCAGATTCTGCTCTATATGGCGCTTCACTGGACACAGCAGGAAGATCGCGCCGAGGGGCTTAACCTGATCGTTCCGACGATTTTCTATCACGGCGACAAACCTTGGAGCATGCCGAAGAACCTTATCGAATGCTTTCCGGACATCGAGGAGGTTTTCATTCCCTACATTCCCGCGGGCAAAGTGAATTTCATCGATCTGTCCACGATGACCGACAAAGAAGTGAAAGGCATCAACGCGGTGCAGGCGATGATCAAAATATTGATGCCGCGTAAACCGGAGGATATAATTTCTGGTGTGAGGGCCGCGCTCGAAGCTCTGGGGCCGGAAGCGAACATTAGGGATTTGCGCCTCACGATAGCGTATATAAGCTATACTAAGGACATCGAGGAGGAGCAGCTTTACGAAATTACCAGCGAACTCGTATCCGAGGAGGCATCAAAAATGGTGAAAACCGTCTACGAACAGGGAATAGACAAAGGGATCGAAAGAGGACTCGAACGAGGCAGGCTCGAGGGCAAACTCGAAACGCTCCGGGAGATACTCGAAATCAGATTCGGTTCGGAGGGTCTCGACCTTATGAGTTCGATCCGCGCCTTCAACGATCTC
>JANLHZ010000193.1 GCA_024653775.1 Planctomycetota bacterium
ACATTTCCGGATCGTCGAGATCGGGAGTCATCACGCCGACATCGACGACGAGCGTCTGCGCGGAAGGCGGCGCGGTGTCGAAAGCCTCGCCAACCCGCAACCAGGCCGCAATGACGGTCGAATTCAGTGGAAACGCGTTCGCCATAGTAAAGAGCTGAGTCATTCCGGCGCCTGCAAGCTGCGAATGATCGACATGGAACTTGACGAGTCCGCCCGATCGAAGATCGCGCACAATGTCATCCCAGCGCGTCGTACCTTCGAGTGGAATGTTTCCGACATACGTCATGATTTGCTCCGGTGATTTAAGTTGAACTAATCGGAGTAAATCAGATTCAAAAAAAATCAACTATTAATCTGAATAAAACAGAAAAAATTGCAATATAAATAAACTCTTAACGCGCTCTATATGGTAAACCCATCGCGCGCCAGGAATTCAGGTCCGCCGCTTCTACCTTCTCGCCCACTGCTGGAGCACCTGCGTCTCCTGGCGATACTTCACGCCGACACGGCTGACGTAGGGAGTGACGTTGTGCGAGCCGCGCTGGAACGACCCCGGCGGCATGGGGAAGTAAATTCGGATTTCGATCGTGTCCGCATCGATTCCGCCGAGGGGGAACTTGAAGGTCGTGTCCTCGGGACCGTCATTTGGATGCTTGAAAATCGAGGGATCGCTGTTCGACGCGCGAAGGTCGACGTCCGCGACGAAGAGCCTGCCCTTTAGCAACTGCAAAGGCGCGAATACCGGATTCTGGTCCTCGAACGAAGGCGCTCCGTCCAGCCTGACCACTGCGCGGACCCTTCCAGCCTGCTGGCTCCTCCAGCTAGACGCGACCCGTCCGCCCGCCTGACCGAGCGCGGGTTCGCCCAAGGTCCGGAGCAGCGTCGCGAGGACGTCGCGCTGGTTGATCGTGACGTAGAGTTCGTCCCACTTCGCTCCGGTCCGCGCGAACGCGGCGCTGAAATAGACCCCCTCCGGAAGATCGACCCCGCCCGCGTAGGCGCCGACGTACCTGACAGGCCACGCGATCGCAAGACTCCCCGGAGCCTTCGGACTCGAAGTTGTCCCGAACTGCCCGCGGAACACCTGCGCCCGCGCGACGTCTCCCGTCTGCACCGGAAAAGTGAGACCGACGGTGTTGTTCGCGGTCATTGTCATACCCGTGAAGCCGATGACTTCGTCGTCTGCGGAACTGAGCGGGTCCGAATCAACGAGAATGTATCCGATCGAAGGCTCGTCCTGGTTTCCCTGACCCTGCGGGAACACGCCGACGCCGCTCGCGATTTCCGGATGGACTCCGGTATCGCTGACGACGGTCGTAACGCCTCGCTGCTGGAGCGGGAAATGGAGCATCACGGTTCCCGCTGGATGCGCGCGCGTCCGGATGGACGAGTCGCGGTACGACCTCTGGATGACGCTCTGCCCGAAGGCGTTCGTCGCGAAGACAAGCAGCTCGTCTCCCATCAGCATCAGCCCGCTCGCAGGCGGAGTCTCGCGGGTGGCGAACAGCGCGCTAGGCGAAAGCATGTCGCGCTCAACGACTTCATCGAGAGAGTACGCGAAACCGCCGCCCTGGGTCGTGGCGAACGGAGCCGACTGACTCTGAAGCACGCCGAAGTTCTGAATGTTCGTGATTGTGCTATCGACGAGGCACTGCCCCGCGGAACCCTGCGCGCCGAGTCCGCCCGCAATGCCTCCGATGGTGAATGTCCCGCCCTGGGAACCCGCGCCCGATTGCTGCGCCACGGACGGAAGGTTCCCCGTCGGGAACTTCAGAAGCTGGCTGCCCGCGGGATACGTCCCCTGACCGCTCGTTCGTCCCACCTGAGCGCGTAGCGCGCAGAGCGAATATTCGTTGTTCAACGCGCGGACCTGCGGGTTGTTCGTAATCCGCTCGCTGCGTGAAACAGTGTGGTTGATCCCGTGCATCTCCGGATTCTGGAACTGATCGTTCACGATCGTCACATGATCGAACCTTCCGGGCATCTGGCTCGCGGTGCGCCACACGGGCATCACGTTCCTTCCGGGGGAATGATCCAGCAGCGGAGTGCCTGCACGCTTCCGGTGCGTGAAGTTATAGACGATCCCATAGAGAGTGGATGCGTCAGCGATGGAATTCGAATCGCCGATTTTAGTGAGATCCATCTGATCGTAGGTCGAGCCGGTGTTTCCGCCGCCGCCGCCACCGCCGGGCATCTGCATCATCGTGATCATCAGCGTGCGTTCCGCGAACATCAATCCGCCGACGCTGGTCAGAATTCGCGTGATCGGTCCGCTTCCCTGCACGACGAACCTCGGACCTGAATTATTCCGCTGCGGAGTGTTCAGACGGAAGTACCACATATTCCCGTGGCTCTGATCGATGCTGTCGGCCTGTACCCATTCGTACGCGAGTCCAGTCACCGGATCCCACGGCTGGTTTTCGTTCATAAGCTGGATGAAGCCGGTCGCGAGATCGTAGTCCATCGTCATTCCCGCCTCGGCTTCGACCTCGATGCTTATCGGGATGACCACGGTCCAGCCGTCGCGGAAGAATTTCGGCGACGAGCGATCAAGCCCCGTGAGATCGTTTCCGGACCGTCCGTTATGGAACGCTATCTCCCAGTCGATGCGAAGAAGGTTCTCCCAGTCCGTCGTCGTCGGACTCTGCGGCGTTCCTCCCCCCGGCGGCGGCTGGGGCTGCTCTCCGGGATCGTGAGCCGCGCCCACGATGAGGATCCAGCCCGCGTCCTGGAAATCGCTCGCGTCGAGGACTGTTATCTTGTTCGCATCGCTGAGGAGTCCTTTCAGCTTGCTGTCGGTTTCGGTCGTCGTCACGTCCATCTCGCTCATCAGAATCGTCCCGAGATTCGACGCGACGATTCCGTTTCCCGCTGAAATCTGCTGCGGGAGCGTCTCCTGATACCCGAAAGGCGTGATCAACGATCCCTCGGGAAGCTTCTTGATCGCCTCGGTCTGCTGGCTGGACTCGTTGGTCGGAATTCCCTCGCGACGCCAGTCCCAGCTCTGTCTGCGCGCGCCGCGCTGGGCGACGACGTACCGCGGACTGAAGTTTCCGCCGCGATCCTGCAGGACGAACGCCTCGTCTCCGATGCGCACCACCGCCTGCGGTTCGCTTCCAATACCGTCGTGGGTGAAGAACATCGCGAGGTCCTGATTGTTCGCAACGGGAAGCGATCCGCTCGGGAAACCTCCGGAAGGCGTGCCGTCGATGTCCGCGTTCGTACGCAGTGAATACGGGATCACGTTCCCGCCCGGCCCGCGCCTCGCGAACCCGATCTCGGGCTGGCTTCCGAACGCGTTCGAATCGCCGTTTACGAGGAACCCGATCGCGCTTTTCTGCCAGTTATGATCCCGCCTTTGATAGCCGCTGTAGTTCTGCTCCGCAACCGGAGGCGGCCCCGGATCGATGTACGGCTCCGGATCGATGTCGCTCTGGCGCTGGATCGACCCCGAAATCAGGTGGAAGTGATACCAGTTGTTCGCGAGAAGAAGCTGCCCGGTCGGCCCTGCCAGATAGCGGAATTCGTACCAGGCGTGCTCGAGACTCGAATCGTACATCCGCATTACGAGCGCGCCCTGTGAACCGTTTTCGTTGGTCGCCTCGGGATCGAAAAGCAGCGACATGCGATTGACGTACTCCGCGTCCGCTGGTGGCGCTGTCATCGTGCTCTGATCGACCGAGTCCGCGATGTAGATCGCGTTCGCTCCGGCGGTCCAGAGGGGTTTGTACCAGAACTGCACCGCCATCGGAGTCGAAATCGACGCGTTCGCGGTTACTGGTCCCGGCTCGCCGTCGCCATTATCCGAAGGACTGTCATACGGACCTTCGACCACACGGGATCTGAGCCTCACCGCGGTCGAATCCGGCATTCCGAACTGGAAACTTCCGTTTCCCTGATACTGCGCGATGACGGAGCCGTCCAGGGCTTCGATGCCGAAATTGGCGCCCACGCCAAGGCGGAGCGCGCGTCCGAACTCGCCGAGGTTCGAGACGTCCGCCTCGCTCGCGCTTTCGGGTCCGGTCTGGACGATCTGCTTGATGCGCCAACTCGAAACTTCGTCGCCGCCGCGATTACCAACGATCGCGCTCGACTCGATCGTGTACACGTCGCTCGTCGTGAACGAAAGCGGCACGCTCCCGCGGCTGATCGTTCGCTGCAGCGGATTCGTCGCGTTGCGGATCACGAGTCTCCGCTCTGACGCCCCGATCGGAGGCCACCCCTCTGGCGGCTGGGGGATTCCGTTTATGAACGCGCTGAAATCCGAGATATCCTGAAAAGGATTCGTCGCCCAGTCTCCCGTGTTCGGATCGACGGTCAGCGCGGTCCTCGAAAGAATGTTCCACGCGATCCACGTCGCCTGCGGGCGGGTGATGATCTGCTGGTTTCGTCCCGCGGAAAGGCCGTAGAGCATCGCGAAGAGGACGTTATAGTCCGCGGTGTTGACGTTCACCGGATTCCGCGAGAATGATTCGACGATCGAGGTCAGAGGCAGCGCTCCGGGAACCTGCCTGTCGAGCTTCAACTGTCCGCCGCCTCGGATGTCCATTATCGTCGCGTACTCGACCGCGCCGGCGTACCTGATTCGCACGATGGTTCCGGGGCTGTACAGCGACTCGTCGTCGACCATGATCACCGTCGGCATTCCGGTGGTGACGTTGAAACCGAGAATCTGCTTCGGATTCGTCCAGACGTGGCCGTCGAGCCTTCCGGAGTGCACCGTCAGCATCGGCTGCACGCGCAAGAACACGTTCGGACTCAGAACTTCGAGATGGCCGAAGTTCTGGTCCCCGATGAGATCGTACTCCGCGATCCGGCGGATGTTCTCGATCGTGCCGAACCTTGCGAGATGCGCGTCGTTCATTCCGAACTGCTGCATGGTGCGGAACCGATGAATCTTGTACGCCCGGATGTCGATCATCAGCGTGCCCGGGTCGTACGCCCGTGGAGGCGAGAATTCGCCAGGGTAATTCTGGTCGCCATAGAAGACTCCGCGCTCCATGATTTCGATACTCGTGGCGCTTCGAACGCGGTAAGTAACGATCTCCCCAACGGGATCCTGCCCCTGACCGGAAGTCTGGGTCGCGTATCCGGGATGAATCCACAGATAACCCGCGGGATCGAGGGATTCGATGCTGTCGACCTCGACCTCTCCCGTATAGTCCATCTCGATCGGGGCGGTGTTCATACAGGAGCCGATGAGGTTTCCGATGGTCCAGATGGGGATGGAATCGAGGTTCAGCTTCGCGTTCTCGTCGAAACAGACGGAGCTGAGAATGCTCGATTTTTCGTCCATCGTCGGAAGGTAGGCATTCAGATCCCCAAAGTCGAGAACAAGCTCGTCCTTGCCGTCCCAGAGCGGCGAGTTGAACGCCCCCCTCCCCGCGGATTCGGGGTCCTCGTGTCGGTCCGAGAGCATCATCATCGCGTGAAGGGAGGCGCTTTCCGCAAGCTGCTTAGCCTTCGTGCGCGCCACGATCGAATTCGACGCTCCGAGCTGGTTGCTGGACGTGTTCGACATAGGCAGCGCGATGATCATCAGCGCGAGCAGAATCACGATGACCATCAGAAGAGCGAAGCCGCTGTGTTCAGATTTGTGCACTTTCCCCCGTTACAAAATCTCGCCGGATTCTACCATACAGGCTATACACGTTTGAAGCGGTAAGTCAACGGCTTTGGGGACGAACGGACCGATTGCAGAAAATTCTAAAGAGATGTCAGGCGGGCTTGTCGAACAGCGACAACTGCAACGGGCGACTGCATTCTATGGATTCTCGCGCGGGATCGAAGTTCATTACCAGCGCTTCAAGCATGGAATTGCGGTTATCTTCTTTTGCTCCGACATGGTAAAAATGCTCTTTCGTTACGACATTGAAGCGTCCCCACATAGTGTCGAGATATTCGTTTTTTCGAAATTGATTGCTGTGCCATGTGGACAGAATGAAGCGAGCTTCCGTCCTTGAAAGACAATCGAAAAGACGTTCTTCATCCAGAGAGCACCAGCTACTAAAATAATCGACGTGCCTCCCGATATACGGCGGATCGCAGTAAATGAAGTCGCCTTCGCGCGCTTCCGCAATCGTTTCTACGAAATCCTGGTTTTTAAAAGTCCAATCGAAGGATCGAAGCATCTCCGTAAAACGCGAAATCTGATTTACGATTTTTGTAACGTACGCGGCAGCGAACCTCTCCGGTTTACGACAAAACGGGACGTTGAAACCGCCTTTCTTATTAAATCGAATCATCCCGTTGAAACAACTTCTTGAAAGGAAAAGAAAATCTAACGGGTTACCTTCTTCGTTGAATCTATTACGGATCAAATAATAATGACTCTCTCCTTTTTCCTTTAACGTTCGGCCTTCCATTTCAAGAAATGATCTTGCGGACGCCGCGGTAATTTCATTCGATTTTAATGAGTTATAAAATGCGATGATATGAGGATTGATGTCCGCGAATAATGCCTGTTCGCTGCGCGCGTTCATTCCCACAACCCCGGATCCCATGAATGGCTCGATCCAGCGTCCACTATCCGGAATCGATACGTTCGCCAGAATAAGCGGGACTATTTTCGTCTTTATGCCCTGACATTTTATTGGCGGCACAAGAACCTTAATTGAATTTATTTTTTTTGCGCCGCCGATCACTCGATCACACCCAGCAGATTCACCGTCATCTTCCTGTACTGAGGATTGCCCTTGTCGTCCATAGTGCGAAGGACGATGCCGACGGGGTCCTGATGATACCGCGGATCGAGACCACCGTCCGCGGCGAGGTAAAGCGTCATAGTTTCGATATGTTTCGCGTAGTCGCCGAGTTCGGGAGTCAGAGGCATTTCGATAGATATTCCCTCTGGCATTTTGAAAACGTCCGACGAATAACTTATCGCGCTGATCTTCAGTTCGTCAATGTAGCAGGTCGCGCTCTTGGAAAGATCGCCTATCATCAGCGGAGCGCCCTCTGCGAGCGAAATCGGCTGGAAAAGCGACGGCGCAAGGGAATGATCTCCCGAGACTTTAAGGTTCTGCTCGACTCCGCTGATATTCATCCGCAACTGGATTCCGTCGTAGATGACGTCGACGTCATACCACGCGTCACGGGTCAGCGGATAATCGCTCGTGACGTACAGAGTAGCGGACCTCCCCACCTTCACGAACGCCACGAGGTACGGCTTCATTGCGTCCTGATGCGACACTTCGAGCTGATCGAAAATGTCCGTCGCGCCCGCCGCTCTGCCAATTGGATCGCCTGGAAGCGCCAGCGCGACCCCATAGCTTTCTCCTTTCTGGAAAACTATGCCGTCGCCCGGATCGATCGAACCGTCCGCCAGAGCCTGGAACGGCGTGGGGCTTTTGATCGAAAACGAAAACGCGAGGCCCTCGTCGAGATCGAAATCCCTGCCCGCGTTTACCTCCGCGCGATCGCTGTAATAGTAAAGCTGCATTGCCCAGCCGGTCCTTCCGTCCGCGACAAGCATGCCGGATGCGCCGTCCGCGGGATAGAACCGCATGTTCCTGTCCTCGCGTGTATTTGGCGAGTACCCCGGCGTTACGAAAAGATCGTCCGGCAGCGTCTTTTCAAAATGCCAGAGTCCGACTGTCCTGCGGGTCAGCGCGTACGCGAGATCGTTCTTCAGATCGAACACGACCTGACTCCCCTGCCCCTCCGCTATGGCCTCGGACCTCGCGATGTTGATGACGCTCGAAATCTGCGCCTCCGCGCTCCTAAGTCCCGCGGTCGATCCCATCGACGCGATGATCGCGATGCTCGTCCCGAGAAGCACCGCGATAATCAGCAGAACGACCATAAGCTCGATCAGCGTGAATCCTCGGCGCGAATCGACGCAGAATCCGGATCGCTGAACCAAGGACTGACTTTTCTTCCGCGAGATCATGGACCAAAGGTTATTCCGATGAACGCTGAAAGTAAAGAGATCATTCCTCCGCTTCACCTTCCGCGTCCCGATCCGCATTCTCCGCCTCAGGCGAAGCATCGGCGCGATGCGGAGGAGTCACCCGCGGAGGACGATCCTCCCACCGCTCCTCCCTCGCCTGATAAACATCGAGTTCGGTCCTTCGGTCGAATCTGTCCGAAATCATATCCTTGAAGAATTCGTCCGTCGCGCCGTCGACAAGTTTCCGCTGAAAGAACTTCTCGACTTCTTCCTGGATGTTGTCTCCCGAATTCAGGAACCGCGCGAGACAGTGAATCATCTCGATCTGCACTAGACGCGAGGTCTCGCGGTCGAAATTCGCCTCGACCTCCTGCACCGCCTCCTTGTTCATCACGAGGTGAATCGTGCGAACCGTTTCGAATCTGACGCCTATGACCTGCGCGTTCAGCTCCGAAATCAGAATCGCGCGAAGGCTGCCAAAGTGGTCCGCGTCCAGACTTTCTTTCGCGTCCGTCCGTTCCATCAGTTTGCGAATGCTCCTCAGCATCGCGATCTTTATCGCCACGTCGTCCGTGTACCTGTACTCGCGAACAAGCGCGGCAACGTCCTCGATCTCGCCGGCCTTCGCAAGCGCCTGCGCCGAGTCCTCCTTGATTTCGCGATCGTCGCTCTCGATACCTTCCAGCGCTCCGCTGCGGGAGTAGGAACAGTCCGCAAAAAGCGCTATTGAAAACAGAATAACGGGGATTCGATATTTCATTTCGCCGGGTACACTATTATTGAAAGGCTCCGTACTCTATCGCGGAATTCAGCGATTGTTAATACACGGGGCAATTTTTACAGGTGCGGGTGGAGACTTAGGAAGGAGCGCGACATGGGCGTTTTATCTTCGTTCACGGAATTGTTCGATTTCAAAGTCGTGGGAACGGCGTTCGGGGCTATCTTTCTCGCGGAAATGGGAGACAAGACGCAGATAGCTTCGCTTACATTCGGATTACAGAGCGGAAAGCCCTGGTCTGTCTTCGTCGGGGCAAGCCTTGCCCTTGTCCTTTCGACGCTTATCGCGGTGATTATATCCGCGGTACTGAAGAAGACGGATATCGTCAGCCCGAAGACGATTCGCTACCTAGCGGGTAGTCTTTTCATCGTCATTGGTCTGTGGACGATATTCAAGGATTGATGGCGCTTCCCCGCGCCCGTGGTACTCACATCTAAGAAACTATGGAGGCGTGTCAAAATAAGTTGACGTTTTCACATCACATCTTCACATCATCTTCGCATCGCGCTCAGTCGCGCCCTAACTTCGAGATAATGGCTCGACGTGGCTTTGTTGCATAAGTGAAAGCGATACAAATTCCTTCAATGGTAGGCAAAACCGAACGTGGGAGTACTAGCGAACCGTCAAAAATGCCAGATTTCTCA
>JANLHZ010000106.1 GCA_024653775.1 Planctomycetota bacterium
GCCCGCGCTGCTTACAAGAACCGAGGTAGTGGAGAAGGGAATCAGGTACGTTCAGGAGAACGCGCTGATAGCTCTTGGTAACATGGGTAAGTACGCGGAGTCAGCGTTGCCTATTCTAACGCAATACACGGAGTTCTCGGAATCCGCGAATTTCAAGGCCAAGGCGCATTCCGTTCAAAATTCCACACCAAGCGAAACAATCCGAAATGCCGCGCGGGAAGCGATAGCGAAGATCGAGGCGGACTTAGGTTCAGATTGATTTTTTGACCGCCGACCTGTGGTTTCGTCTTTTCGGGCTTCGCGTTTGCGATGTCTAATTTCAGAACTCGGAACTCGGATTCTGTCGGACGAGGCGTCTTACCGCGACGTAACTGAAAGTCGCCCAGAGAACCCCGAAGACGAACTGGAACATCTGGACCACCGTGTCCATCTTTTCCGAGCCGACGCTGCGGACGCCCTGGTAGAACTGCGTCAGCGCCCGAAGCGCGCCCGAGACTCCGCTTGCGACGTAAGTTCCGGATTCCGAGGTCAGCAGCGCGCCTATGGAGCCGCCTTCCTCGATGGCGAAGAATCCGACTAGCAGCGCCGCGAGCGCGCCCGTCACGATCGCGATCGTCAGAGCCACCCGTTTCAGGCTCGTGAAGTACCCGGTGGTAGTTTCGACTATCGACATGAAGAACAGCGTGCCGAAGGTTTTCAGTTTCGCAGCGAAGCCGTAGCGGAACCCGCCTCGCGACTTTCGTCTTTCGCCCAGGTCCACCGCGACGTATTTGAAAGGATTGGACCTCCGAAGCGCGCGCTTTTCGTTCCACGGCAAGTACAGCGGCGAAAACAGCACGACCGCGCTTATCAGAATTTCGATCATCAGAACGCCCTGATGCGCGGCTCCGAGCTTAAGCTGGTAGACGGACGCTATGAACAGCAGAAGGAAGAACCAGTAAACGACCATCGGAAGCGACGTCCAGAGAAGTAGCAGCGCCTTTCCGGCGGAGGTCTTCTCGCTGAATCCCTCTCGCTCGTAACCGGACACGAGCCTTCCGAAGAGATTCTGACGTTTGAGTTTGTAGTTTTCGAAGATGGTCCAGTCCGCGTCCTCGTAACGCTTGGCGCTTTCGAGGCTTTCGAACAGCGCGCAGAAGAACGCGCTCGACGCCTGGTAGTCTTCGCGGGTGACGCTAGCGACGCGAAGCCTTCCGTCGAAGGCGCGGTACACCTCGGCGCTCCTGTCGAGGCTTTTTCTGATGGTGTGCTCCCAGTTCGCGGTTTCCTGGCCTCCGGACTGCGCCCAGATGCCGACCGTCTCGTGACGCTCGTCCGCGAAGAACTCGGAGACGATCCGCGAATAGAGCGCGCCGTCCTTTACGACATCGACGACGAAATGATCCCGCGAGAAATCCTTCAGATGTCGATCGTCGACGTCGAGATCTCCGATGATCGCGCAGTCCTGCGGCGCGAGCTTCGACCACTCGCCCCAGCGCTTCACGACGAACGCCTCGCCCAGCGTCTCGCGCACTGCGTGGACGCTTCCCGCGAGCACGGAGCCGCGGACGTCCGCGCCGCGGTTCGCCGAAACGTCTTCGAGCCTGAGACCCTTCTGCGCGATGGAACTCCTGAAAACGAAAGCTCCGCGAAGAGTCGCGCGCGTCACGTAGAGTCCTTCAAGGAACGCGCACCTTACGAACTCGATCCCCGACGGCGTCTGCGCGTTTTCTAGCACGAACCTCCCGAGCGCGAAGCACGCCTTGAACTGCATGGGGACGTCCGGAAACAGATTCGCGAGTTCGAAGTCCCCGCCCGCGCGGATTCTCCCGAAAAGGATCGAGCGAGCGCCTGCGTCGGACTTGCCCTCGCTTGGCGCGGTCGAGACCTCCTCGAATTCGACCGACCGCGTTACTTCTCCGTCCCGTAGCAGGACTCCTCCGCTTACGTCGAGGGACGAAAGCGAGAGCCCTCCTAGAACGAAGAAACGTTCGAGGTGGAGGGAGCCATCGATGCTGAACCCGTTCAGCGCGAGACTTCCGTTTATGAGCGTGTCGGAGATCGAGACTCCGCCGAACATCTGCCCGCGCCTGGCTCCTGGTTCTTCATCGTCGCTCCCCTCGCCGCCGGCGCACGCGCGCAAGACGAGGTCGCTTTCGATAACCGAATCGCGGATGGTCAGTCCCTTGACGAGTTCGCTTCCGCCCAGTTCCAGTTTTTCGATGTAGCAGCGATCGATGAGCGCGTGCGCGAATACTCCGCCTAGGTCGCCGCTTTCGATCCTGATCTCCTTGATGTACGCGCCGACGAGCGGCAGGCCTTTCTTGAGGCTTTCCGCCGCGACGTCGCTCGGAACGAAGGAGTACGCGCCGCGAAAGGCGTAGATCGCGGGGAAGTGCGGATCGTCCTGCGTGAACTCCGCGTCGATGCTCACCGTGTCCCCGGCTTCGAGAAGCACGCCGTCAACGAGGAACTTGCTCCGCTGCGCGCCTTCGAAGTTGAACCTCGCGCCGCCGGAGACGTCGCCTATGACAGTCAGCCTCGCGCGCGGATTCTCGTGCTGGGTTCTGAATTCCGTCACGCCGCGGGTGAGCGTCTTCCGGACGTTGGTCGGCTTTCGCTTTCGATCGCTCTCGGCTCTTGAAAGCGGCGCGGACGGCGTAAGATCGGACGCTTTTGGCGCCTCGACCTCCAACTCCTCTTCTTCCGCGGCCACGGGGATGTTCGCGAGATTGGCCATGCGATGCCGTGCCACGAATTTGTTTTTCTCGTGAGTTATGCCCGCGGAATTCGAAAACGAATGAATCTCTGTTTCGAATATGATGGCGCCGTCGCCGCGGACGTTCGTCGGGATTCGCTGTTTGCAGTTCGGGCAGCGGATCCGTTCGCCCACGAGGTTCTGCGACAGCGGAATCTGCGCGTCGCAAACGGGGCAAATGCACTGTATAAGGCTCACGGGCGCTTCCTTCAAGATTTGCGGTATCAGTCTCCCCACGAACTTGCGTTCGATTTCGATTGTAGCCCTATGACGGTTATTGTCAATGTCGGAGAAGAGAGTTAAGAGTTAAGAGTTAAGAGTTGAGAGTTGAGAGTTAAGAATTGAATTTCTGACCACTCACCACTTAGAAACTATCTCAAGCAAGCGAACAGGACATTTCGGTGCCGTCAAATGAGACGTTAGACGACTTGTGCGGACATAGACGACCGCGGTCCCGGGGGCTTGAGATAGTTTCTTATTCCTAACTCCTCAAGTTGACTGCCTTTTCAGCCTACCGAGCGAAAAAATATAAAAATCCGCGCTTAGTAAATGTCTCACCAAGTATTCCTGCAGGAAGAAGAGACAGAGATCGGAGGTTCCTTTTCGCGCACAGACAGGTAAGTCCGGATGGCGTTTAACGAATGTCGGCGCTGCCTGTGCGAGTCACGAACTGGAACCACCCGGAGTCGTCAACATGCCGTCGAGTTTCTCCGGCATGGCGAAGGCTCCGGGTCCACCGAGGGTACCCTCGATCCTTTCTCGCCACGGGCGGGAAAGGATAAGAAATAGCGGGTGAAAGAATGGAAATGAAAGCCCGCTGAAAAAATAGCACTGTTCACAACCAAGCGAAGCCTGAACCAAAAACTTCGGCGCGGAGACGCAGAGGCTCGCAGAGAATTCCCCCCTCTCCCCACGGGAAAGGGAAACCCCGTGAACATTTACCCTAAGGACGCGCGTCCTAACTCCTGATTCCTTCGAGTATTTTGATCGCCGCGCCGACGCCATCGACGGCGCTGCTGACGATTCCGCCCGCGTAGCCCGCGCCTTCGCCGAGCGGGTACAGATTCTCTGCCGATGGACTCTGGAACGTTTCGCGGTCCCGCAGAATCCTCACGGGAGAACTCGTCCTCGTCTCGACCCCGAAGATGCAGGCCTCCTCGCCGGTCTGGAATCCAGGTAGCTGACGTTCGAAAGCTTCTAGCGCACCCTTGATGCCGCCAAGCACGAAGCTCGGGAGTTTCCCGCTCAGTTCCGCTGGAAGCGCGCAGGGAACGCTCGAATTTCCCGGAAGCGACTTCGATGCCCTACCTTCGAGGAAGTCGCGAAGACGCTGACCCGGAATTACCCTCGCGCTGCCCTCCGCGTTCACAAGCCCGCGGAATTCCGATTCGAGATTCCGCTGAAGTTCAAGTCCTCCGAGAACTCCAGAGAATCCAAGCGCACTGACGTCCGCCTCGTCCACACCGACCACGATGCCCGAGTTCGAATAGGGCGCACGGTAGCCGTAATTGCTCATTCCGTTCGTGACGACTCCGGAGGACTCCGTGGACGAATTGATTATGTATCCGCCCGGACACATGCAAAACGAATAACAGCCCCTGCCGGAACTGTCCGTGTGCGCGAGTCTGTAATTCGCCGCCTCGATTCCCTCGTACTTCGCCGAATAATCCGCGCCGTACTGAAGGCGGTTGATCGTCTCCTTCAAATGCTCGACCCGAAGTCCAACCGCAAACGGCTTGAATTCGAGCGCGACGTCGCGCTCACTGAGCATCCGGAAAACATCCATCGCGGAGTGCCCCGCCGCGAGAAGCAGATAGTCCACGTCGTCGATGCGTCCCTTGGAGGTCAGCACGCTCCGGACCTTCCCGTTGTCGATTCCGACGTCGAGCAGCTTCTCGTCGAAGCGAATAGTCACGCCGCCTCCGCGGAGCCTTTCGAAGAGAACCCGCAGACAGTTTCGAAGCTTGTTCGAGCCGATGTGCGCGGTCGCGTCGAACGTCACCGTCTCGGGCGCTCCCGCCTTTCGAAGCTCGTTCAGCACGTATCCCGCAAGCGGCGACTTGATCCTCGTGTAGAGTTTGCCATCGCTGAACGCGCCCGCGCCGCCGGCTCCGAATCCGATGTTCCCGAGCGGATCGAGCACGCCCCGCCTGTAGAACGCTGCGATCTTTTTGATACGGTCGACCAAGTCCGGCCCCTGCTCGACGATGGTCGAAGGAACGCCCGCGCTCGCGAGATGCTGCGCCGCGAACATTCCCGCGGGTCCGGAGCCGACGATCACGATCTTCGGCAGCCGTCTTCCTTCGTGCTTCCCGCGAACGTTCTCGATCTCTTTATAGAGGTCGTCCAGCGGATCGTGCATATCCGTCGTGACGCGGTACACGACCCGGATCGAATCCTTCTTGCGCGCGTCGATGCTCCTTCTGAGAATCCGGAAGTTCGCATCGTCCCGCCATCCGAGCTTCCGCTTCACCGCGCGTTCGAGATCGAAGGCTGTGTGTTTGAATCTCATTCTGACGTCGAAAGTCTTCATAAATCATCCCGCTGTTAAAAATATTACGTTAAATTCGTGTCTGACACGAATATTATGTCGTATTGACGCCGGGCGTCGAAAGCCTAGCGCTTCAGTTTCCCTTTGACCAGTTTCACGATCTTATACGGAAGCGAATTTCTGACACGAGCGTAGAGACCGCGCATCTTGTCGGCTTCGTTCCGAAAGACGTCGCGCTCCGCCCGGAGGTCGGACAGCTCCGAAAGAATCTTCCCGAGGTCGCCCCCCGGAGCGTCGTCCGCGGGCGCGAAGCCGCGACACAGCTTTCTACGGCCTTCGAGGATTCGCTTTGCAGTTTCCGGTTCCTTCGCGCTCGTAACGTGGTGGGCGTAGTCTAGAAACTTCATCAGAGGCCTTGTCGTGCGCTCCCAGGTGTAGTTCTGACGGAGCGCTGCCGCGCACATCGCCATGTGCTCACGCCTCTCTTCGTTTTCGTACAGTTCGAGGATTGCGTCCGCGAGATGGTCCGCGCGCCCCTCCGGAACTCTGATGAGTGCGCCCGCGTTCGCGAATTCCTCGCTGATGGTGTCGCCGGCGGTTGCAATCATCGGAAGCCCGGCCCAGAGGTAGTCGAGCAGCCTCGTCCTGCTCGACATCCGCGTTTCGAGATGATTGCGGTGGGTGCTGATTCCCGCGCTCGCGCTTGCAAACACCGGCCCGCGCTCCGCGTACGGAATCCACGACTCGCCAAAGAACACGGTCTCGTCCTGAAGGCCGTACTCCCACGCCCGTTGCGCGGTTTCGCGGACGATGTTGTGGGCCGGAAGGGACGGATTAGCGTGTTTCGACGCCATGAACCAGAGCTTGATTCTGTCCGTCTTTTCCCGCAGGAGTTTCATGGCGCCCAAAAGAGTGATCGGATCGAACCAGTTCGAAAGACTCCCACCCCAAAGAAGCACGAAGTCCCGCGCCTTGATCCTGCGCTCGATCTGCTGGATCGTCTTCCCCCGCCGCGCCGGCAGCTCTTCCTGAATTCCGTGCGGGACCACGCCGATGAAGTCTTCGAGGAGCGCGGAGGTTTCCAGTGTCGCGGGGTTCAGTCTGCCGACGCCTGCGAGGAGTCCGAGATAGAAGTCCCGCTGCCTTTCCGTCGCGCAGAAGAAATAATCTCCCGCGCGAAGCTGGTCGAGAAGCACCGCGAGGTCTTTTCCGTGCTGAAGCGTCCGCTTTTCGAGCGGGAGGCCGTTTTCCTTGAAAATGTGGATATTCTCGAGAACGCTCGGGACGAACAGATCGATCGCGAGCATCGACTTCGCATCCTTGATGCACGGATACTTCAGAAGCGTGTACCCCTGCGTCACGATGACGTCCCTGCCGGGGAGCATCGCGCGGACGGTCCCTTCGTCCAGCGGATCGTACCGCATGACCGGAAACGGAAGCGACGGGAGTTTCTGGCCAAAGTCGGGAGTTGCAAGCGTGACGTTGCAGGTCTTCGACGCGACGCGCGCGAGTTCCGACATTCGTATCCCCGGCCCGGCCATTTTCGTCCCGATCTGATCGTCGGAGATCATGAGCACGTTCAGCGCGCCTTGCTTCACAAGAGGCGTGACGTGCAGCGATTTGATCGCGTGGAACTTGGATTCGTCCATTATTTCGATGCCTAGTTTCGTGATTTCGTTTTTCCTTAGTTCCACCGCGCCAAGAACGAGCCGCGATTCGATCTGCGATCTCTCTGCGCATAGCGCCGCGATCTTGTCGTTCTTCCAGAGTACGATATCGCTCAGCGTCTGACAATCGAGAGTCGCGAGATGCCATCCGCCCAGCGCCGGCGTGAATTCGAATTCGAGCGCTCCGGCGCCGGGAGAAGCCTGCACGCGGATATGGTGCAGCGGCCCGATTTCCCGCCAACCGGCGGAATGTATCGTCCGGAGATCGAGCACTCGCGAATCGAAATTGCCATCGCGATCGACTTTTCGAATCTGCCCGCGTGTGAGTTTTATCAGATCGCGTTCGAAGTTCCCGAGAGCGAGCACGTTCCCGGCGCGGAGGAAATATTTTTCAAGGGAGTAGGGAGCAGGGAGTAGGGGGCGGGAAAAGTCGCCCCCTGTTACCTGAGTCCAAAGCACTTTCGCCCACGCGTCTACGACCGCGCGCACGACGTCCTTTTCTCCGCTGCGCCACGCCCGCGCAAGCTCCCTGCGTTCCTCGCCGAAGAAGACGCGCGCGAGTCTTCTCCGGAGTTTTCGATCCGCGATGTTCTTCCTGACGAACCTGTGCCTTCCGTGGTAGACGTGTTCTAGCTTCGCGGCGCGATTCTTCCCCGCGCTGAACCCGAAATGATGATAGACCACCGACCGCGGCGCGACCGTCACGCGGCGCCCCGACGCGAGCGCGCGGAAGCAGAAGTCGAGGTCCTCGACGTACATGAAGTAGCCGCCGTCGAGTCCGCGGAGTTCATCGAACACCGTCTTTCGCACGAGCGCGGCTCCGAAACAGACGCTCGGGACTGACACGATGCCGTCGTTCTGCCCGATATCGAATTCGCCAACGTGCGCGTCGGTTCCGAAGCCGAAGCAGCGCATCGCGTTTCCGAGGCTGTTGATCACTCCAGGCGCGTGCAGGAACCGGAGCTTGCTGCCTACGACGCAGGTCCGCGGATCGCGGCTCATTTCCGCCACGGCGTTCGCGATCGCGTTCTCGTCGAGCACGCAGTCCTGATTGACGATGAAAACGAACTCGCCATCGGCTTTGCTGACGCCGAGGTTCACGCCACGGGCGAAGCCGACGTTCCCTGGCGAACGCACTAGCAGGACGTCGCCTATTTCCGCGAGCATTCTGCGGGAATCATCCATCGATGCGTTGTCGACGACGATGATCTCGATCCGCGGATACGTCTGCGCGCGGACGCTCGCGAGCAAATCTTCGATCACCTCCGCGCCGTTAAAACAGAGCGTCACTACGCTGACGAGCGGCGAGTCCTCGGGCTGGTTCGCGCAGCGAAAATCTTCCCGCGGCATTTCCGTCCGCGGCTCGAGCACGCCGAGTCGGAGAAGGACGACCACGGTTCTGCGCAACTCTTCCGGTGAACAAGGGAGAAGGGAGTATCGAGGATCGAATTTTTGATTTCCGATTTTTGATTTTTGAATTTCTCCCTGCCCCCTGAGCGTTGCGACCGACGTCCATTCCCTGCACGCATCTAGGATGCCGCGGATGAACGCATCGATGAAGTACACAGGCTTGCCCGCCAGCAGAAGGACGTCGGGATTTTCCGCACTGACCTCGAACCCCGATGCGACGCGGAACTCGTCTTCCGAAGAGATTCTAGCAAGAGCCTGCATGTCGTAAAGCCGCGGGGGTCCTTCCATCTGCGTAGTATGCAGCGGCGTTTAACCGTTGTCCACCTTGCGCGCTTACGACTCCTAAGTTGCGGAGCAACTGTTCACGGGGTAGTTCGCGGTCTATAGCGGGATTCTGTTCGTAGTGTGCTCGTGAGAGCATATTTTCGCGGTGCGGTGGATCAAAGAAACGCCTTACGGCGCCACTACGAACGCGAACTACCCCGTGAACAGTTACGTTGCGGAAACCTGAAACTTCCTTACAAATCTGAATTCTGAAATCTAAAATCTGAAATCAAAAATCTCGATAACCTTGGCGCCCTGACGGGCGCGTGGCTGAAATCCAGATATGCCGGAAGAGAATCCAAAGATAAATCCAGACCAGGAACTCTCGCAGGTCGCGCGGGGTCTCGCGCACGAGATCAGGACGCCGCTGTCGACGGTGAAGATGAATATCGATCTGCTGAAGGAGGAGTGGAAGAATCCGAAGGACGAGCGGGAGCGCAGAACCCACAACCGATTGTCGCTGCTCGCGGACGAGGTGCGCAGGATTCAGGACATCGTAAACCTGTTCCTCAATTTCGCGCGGGCGGGCGATCTGAAAATCGAGGAGTTCGATGTCAACGAACTCGTCGCGGAGGTGCTGTATTTCGTCGATCCGGACTTCCGCGAAAAGAAGCTCGCAATCTCCCGTCTGTTCGACCCCGCAGCCGGGATCATCCGCGCCGATCGCGACAAGCTGAAGCAGGTGCTACTGAACCTTATAACTAATTCGCTACAGGCGATGGACGACGGCGTCGGCGAGCTGTTCGTCCGCACGGGAGTGAAGGACAGCGAACGAAGGGTGATTATCGAGATCACGGATACCGGGCCGGGGATGAGCGCGGACCTGCTCGGGAAAGCGTTCCAGGCGTACTTCAGCACGAAGAAGGGCGGTAGCGGCCTCGGGCTGAGCATCGTCCGCAGGATCGTGCACCAGCTTGGTGGCGACATCAAAATCGAAAGCGAGGAGGGCAAGGGCACTCAGGTGATAATCTCGCTCCGACGCGAAGGCCCCGCTGAATGATTTTTGAATCGTGTGTATCGATAATCCGCATCCGCCGGTGACTTCACGCGGGGGCCCGCCAGAAAATATTCTGCGGAATCTTCGCGGCGCGTGGTTAGAATACTTGCAACTGTTCACGGAGTAGTTCGCGTTCGTAGTGGCGCCGTAAGGCGTTTCTTTGAACCACCGCTATCTGGAAAATATGCTCTCACGAGCACACTACGAACAGATTCCCGCTATAGACTGCGAACTACCCCGTGAACAGTTAGAATACTCCTTACAGCCTTTCGAATAGACCTTCCGGAATTCCAATGACACCGTCCGCGTCAATCGCGCTGGAATCGCAAAAACCGAGGGAACGACAACCCGTACGTAAAATGCCGTTTTTCGTGCTCGCGATGGCATGGATAATCGGTGTCGGTATGCAGGAGCTGCTCGCGCTCGAAAGCCGGACGCTGACGATGCTTTCGATCGTGGCGATCGTCTTTTCGTTCGCGATCATTTCACGGCTCATCATCGAAAGCAGGCGGGAGGACTTCGTGCGCAATCGAATGCGAGCGCCGTGGCACAGATCCGCGGAAGTCTGCATCGTCGTTTCCGCGGGGATAATCGCGGCGCTGACGTATCAGGTCAGCCGGGAGACGATCCCCGCGGACGACGTCCGACATTTAGACATTCATCCTGGAGACGAAGTCGAGTTCACTGGCTGGGTCGAAGACGCGCCGTTACCGAGGAACAGCGAATCCGGCTACGATTTCCGCTCGCGTCTGTTCGTGCTCGAGCTTGCCGGCGTGAACGCGAAAGACGGCCATCGCGAAGTCACAGGCATGGTCGAGGCGTACGCGGGAGACGAATTCAGAAATCCGCCTCTGCCGGGGGAATTCCTCAGAATCCGAGGCGTCTGGAGCGAGTTCTCGGAAACGGAGGGCACGCGCGGAATGTCGGCGAGGGATTTCAAGTTCAGCAGGGGAATTTTCGGGAGAGTGCGCCTGCGCATTTTCGACGGCGTCCAGTCGATCGATCCGCCTTCCGGGCTGAAC
Source organism: Planctomycetota bacterium (assembly GCA_024653775.1). Taxonomy (GTDB): domain Bacteria; phylum Planctomycetota; class UBA8742; order JACQVU01; family JANLHZ01; genus JANLHZ01. Next base: position 10,649 of record JANLHZ010000106.1, read on the forward strand.
CTCGGCGCGACGATCAAAAGCGCGCGGATGAACGTCACCAGCCGACTGATGCGGGACTTCGACCGACGCGTCGGCGGACTGTACGCCGCGCTGCTCGTAGGCGAGCGAAGGTTCCTGACGGAGGACGTAACCCAGAAATTCGAAAGCAGCGGCACCGTCCACCTGCTCGCGGTAAGCGGACTCCACGTCATAGCGATCGGCTCGATCTTCGGGCTGTTCTTCCGCGGTATCGGAATGCGCGGCAGGACTCTGTTCGCGTTCACTTCCGCGGTGCTGATCGTGTACGCTTTCGCGGCGGGAGCGCGAATCAGCGTCATTCGCGCGGCGACGGGCGCCGTGATCTACGCCTTCGCGGCGCTGATAGGTCGCAGCGGGAACGGATTCAACGTACTCGGATTCATCGCGCTGATGTTCCTCGTGCCGCATCCGGAGTATCTTTTCGACATCGGCTTCCAGCTCAGCTTCGCGGCGGTGTTCTCTATCCTGCTGCTTTCGACAATGGTCCCGCTCGGGAATCTCCTTCCGGTGCCGGAGGGCGCGAAGTTCCACGAACGGCTGTTTCTGAAGTTCACCGGTAGCGTGCTCGCGCTGATTCTAGTTTCGATTGCGGTGATGATCGGAACCACGCCGCTGACGCTTTATCATTTCAATTTCGTCACGCCCGGGATGCCGCTTTTCAACGTCGTCGCTATTCCCGCGCTGACGATCGTCCTGCTAGGCGGAGTTCTGTACGTGTTCCTGATTCCCGTGATCGACGTCCTTCCGATGAGCGATTTCATAATAGACGCGCTATCGCTCCCCGCGAAGGCGCTGCTTGCGATTCTGGAACTCTTCGCAGGTATGCCCGGCAGTTCCACCTACGGCGTCGGGCTGAGGCTTCCGTTCGTGGTCGCGATGATGTTTCTGCTCCTGCTCGTTCTTTTCAGAACGCGCCGCGGATACCGCGCGGCTCATGTGACGATGTTCGTTCTCGCGGCGCTGCTGCTGACCGTGGTCGACGACCTTTTTTCGCGTGCGCGGAACGACACTCTTCGCGTAACCGCCATTCCGGTGGACCACGGAAACTCATTGCTTATCGAGGCTCCGGGCGATCAGGTGCTTCTTTACGACGCAGGCTCCCTCGGAAACGACGAAGTCGGCGCGAACACCATCGCCCCAGCGCTGTTTCAGAAACGAATCGATCGGATCGACGTTCTTTTCTTCTCGCACATCGACGCTGACCACACGAACGGCTTCGAGCAGCTTCTGCGAAGATTCACTATCGGGGGTCTCGTCGTGCCGCAGAACTTCGCACGGTTCGATCGAGGAAACGAAATAATGGCGGAGTGCGACCAGCGCGGGATTCCGGTGATGCTCGCATCCACCGGCTCGAAAATAACCGGAGTCCGTGACGTAGCGATCACCGCGCTCCATCCGCCAGGGTTCGACGTGCTCGGCACCGAGCTCGATTCGAACGACTCGAGCCTCGCGCTGCTGATCGAATCCGCGGGCCGCAAAATCGTACTCACCGGCGACCTCGAAGAGCGCGGCGCGTTCACCGTTCTGCGGTACGTTGACGAATATCTCGATCCGCCGGTGGACCTACTTGTAGTCCCGCACCACGGCCGCGATCCAATGGTGTGCGGGATGTTCCTCGAAGCGCTGAGGCCGAAGTCCGCGATCGTATCGACGTCCCGCGACACGTTCAGCGCGGAAATGGCCGCGGAATACAGGCGCGCAGGCGTCGATTTGAGGCTGACTTCGAGTTACGGACTCATCGAGTACTCAGCGGCTGAAAACGGATTCGTTCAGTCAGAAGACTAAGGACGCACCTGGGACCGCGGACGTCCTCGAAGAAAACGCTTACGCGTTTTGTTCCAAAGCATCACTTACGTGATGCGCTCCATTCGTAATTCGTAATTGGCAGTCCGTGCCACGCGTCTGCGCTACCAGAAATGTCCGGTGAATAGTCTCATAAACTTTCAAAGTCCATAATTACCGCGATGCAGAGTTTTATGGGTCGGCATGCAACTCCTTGAAAAACGTGGTAGACTTGAACCGGTGGAATTTACTTAGCGTTTAGAACTGCGCTGAGTTAGGTGGAGGATAGCATGGTTGAGAAGCCGCAATCGGTTTCGGGCGCCGAGTCCACGTGGGCCGTGAATCCCGAAACGTTCTACAGAGGTTTGATTCAGGGTTTGCATGACGACATTGTCGTCATAGACAGAAACTTCCAGGTGGTGGACATCAACGGCGCGTTCCTGCGAAGAATGAAATACGCACGGGAAGATGTGCTCGGTCGATCCTGCCACTTCATCTGTTCCGGGCTGGAAGAACCCTGCGAGCACGAAGGCGTGAGATGTAAACTTCTGAACGTATTCCACTCTGGAAAATCGATGTCCTTTCGAAGGGTGCATCAAACGGGTGGCGGAACCAAAACTCACGTCGACATTCTGCTCTCGCCTATATGGGAAACGTCGGGCGAAGTGATGCTCGTCGTGGAGGCGATGCGCGACGTGACCGATCTTGTCCAGGCGCTGGACGAGAAGATGAACTTCGAAAGATTCGCAAGGGCGATACTCGACGGAGTCTCGGACGGTATAGCTGTCGCGGACCCGGAAACGATGGATATCCGCGCCGTGAACGACTCTTTTTGCAGAATGATCGGATACTCGAAGGAAGAGTTTTCCGGCTTGAAGCTGCGCGACATCCACCCGCTGGAAAATCTTTCTGAAGTGATGGCCGCGTTCAGGATGCTCGTCACCAAGGAAACGAATCTGAACACGGGCATTCCCGTGATGCGCAAGGACGGGTCGGTGTTCTACGCGGACATCGTCGGGACTCCAGTAATCATCGACGGCAGGACTCAGATCGTAGGCGTTTTTCGGGACGTGACCGCGAATCTCAGAAGCAAGAAGATGGCGGAGGAACGAGAGAAGTTCATAACGCAGGTGATGCAGTCGTCGCTGAACGGAATTTTCATTTACGACGCGATCGCGAAATCGACGACATTCACGAACGAAAGGGCGTCGAGAATCACCGGCTGGTCGAGCGAAGAGCTGATTTCGATGAACGGCCTCGATATCGCGTTGCTGTTCCACCCGGAATGCCGCGAGGAGTTCGTCACGCTGATGGAGCAGATGCTCGCGTCGAGCGAAGAAATCAATTCCGAGCACGAATACCGCGTTCGGCGCAAGGACGGCGGATACTTCTGGTGCATGGTCTGGCTGACGGCATTCGAGAGAAACGCAAGCGGCAGACCGACGAAGATTATCGGAACCTTCGTCGACGTAACCGACAAAAAGGACCTCACGGAGCAGTTCCGTCAATCGCAGAAACTCGAGTCGTTCGGCAGGCTTGCAGGTGGCGTCGCGCACGATTTCAATAACATCCTGATGGTGATCCTTGGGAGCTGCGACCTCGCGAACCTGAAACTTCCGGAAAGTAACGAAATCCGAAGTCTGATCGACGAAATCCGGACGTCGGCTGAAAAAGCCGCGTCGCTGACGAGGCAGCTCCTGGCTTTCAGCAGGAAGCAGCCGAGCTTTCCGTCGATAGTGAACGTCAACGACGTCATTCGCGGCGTCGAGAAAATGCTGCGCCGACTGATCGGCGAGGACATTATATTCCTCACCGACCTCGACAATAACCTGCGACCTGTGCTTGCGGACGCCGGGCAGTTCGAGCAGGTGATAATGAACCTCGTCGTAAACGCGCGGGACGCGATGCCTTCCGGCGGGAAGCTCTCGATTCGGACCGCAAACCGCGTGGTTCTCGAGGCGGAAGAAAAAAAACGTCCGCTGATTCCCGCTGGGAAATACGTCGTGATGTCGATCGAGGACACGGGCTGCGGGATCGACGAATCGATCGTTGGAAAGATATTCGAGCCGTTTTTCACGACGAAGGAAGTAGGCAAGGGCACCGGACTCGGGCTATCGACGGTCTACGGCATAGTGAAGCAGTCCGGCGGCAGCATAGTCGTAAAGAGCAAGGTGAAAGCGGGAACGACCTTCGAAGTCTATCTGCCGCAATCGAAAGAAGAGACGCAAACGGAAGAGCGGGAGAACGAAACCGTCAAAGGCGGTCCGGGCGACGCCCAGCACATTCTGGTGGTCGAGGATGAACCGCCGCTGCGGAATATACTGGAGCGCGCGCTCAGGAATCTCAACTACAACGTGACGGTAGCCTCGAGCGGCGCCATGGCGCTCGATCTCGTCGAAAGGAACGTTATCCGTCCCGACCTCCTTATCTCGGACGTCGTTATGCCCGGAATGAACGGAATCGTGCTCGCAAGCAAGCTCAGGGTCTCTATGCCGACGCTTAAAGTGATTTTGATGTCCGGATACCTCGACAGCGAGAAACTCGAAAGTTCGCCGGTCCCGCGGGATGTTCCGCTGCTGCATAAGCCTTTCAAGCTCGATGAACTCGCGACGAAGATCAGCCGGATCTTAGATGGCGAAAGGTAACTGTTCATGGGGTAGTTCGCGTTCGTAGTGGCGCCGTAAGGCGTTATGTACTTATGCCCTTACGGGCACACTACGAACTGTATGCTCTTACAAGTTACTACGAACAGATTTCCTATAGACTGCGAACTACCCCGTGAACAGTTGCGACGAAAGGGCGACGCCTAAAACGCGAGAATAATGCAGGTTTCGCGGGTGTTAAGTTAATTGTCTCAAGCACGCGGTTTCACTGATTCGGAGCCTCCGGACGAGGACGTCCGCGGTCCCAGGTGCCCACGATAGTTTCTTAGTTACATGACTCAACACTTTTCACGAAGGACGACTTCAATGCGAGACCACAGCACGCTTCCATCGAAGGAAGAGATCGCCGCGCTTCCGAAGGACGGCGGCACCGAGTTCAACAGACTCGTTTTCGAGTCGAGTCCGTATCTGCTGCAGCACGCGAGGAATCCGGTGGACTGGTTCCCGTGGGGCGACGAAGCCTTCGAAAAGGCCCGCGCGGAAGACAAACCCATATTCCTTTCCATCGGATACAGCACGTGCCACTGGTGCCACGTGATGGAACGGGAGAGCTTCGAAAACGAAAAGATCGCGAACTACCTGCGTGAGAACTTCATCTCGATCAAGGTCGATCGCGAGGAACTTCCGGACGTGGATTCGTACTACATGACGACGGTCCAGATGCTGACTGGCCAGGGCGGCTGGCCTATGACGGTGTTCCTTACCCACGAGTTGAAACCATTCTGGGGCGGTACGTATTTCCCTCCGGAGAGCAAGTACGGTCGCTACGGATTCATCGACGTGCTCGCCGGGATTTCGCAGACGTGGAAAACGAACCGCGACGGAGTTCTGAAGAACGCGGGCGAAATCCAGAAACATATCGAGGGCGCGACCCGCGCCGCAGCGAGAATCGAACTGACGGACGAAACTCTCGCGAAGTTCGTCAGCACGTCCGACAAGATTTTCGACTCCGAACTTGGAGGCTTCGGCCATCGACCGAAATTTCCGCGGAGTCATTCGATGTCGCTGCTGCTAAGGCTCCATAAGGCCCGCAAGGACGAAAACGCGCTGAAGATGGTCCTTGTCACGCTGAAGAACATGGCGAAGGGCGGCATCCGCGACCACCTCGGCGGCGGATTCCATCGATATTCGACCGACCGCGAGTGGCTGGTCCCGCATTTCGAGAAGATGCTTTACGATCAGGCGCTTATCTCGCGCACCTACGTCGAAGCGTTTCAGATCACCGGGGAAAGACTCTACGAAGGCGTCGCGCGGGAGGTTTTCGATTACGTCCTTCGAGATATGACGGACGAACACGGCGGGTTCTATTCCGCGGAGGACGCGGATTCGGAAGGAGTCGAGGGAAAGTTCTACGTCTGGCATAGAAGCGAGATCGAATCGATCCTCGGCGCGGACGCGGAGCTATTCTGCGAGGTCTACCGCGTGCTCCAGGACGGAAACTTCACAGACGAAGCCACGGGAGTGCAGGCTGAAGAAAACATCCTTCACCTCGCAGCGACCATCGAGGAGACGGCGAAAAGGAAAGGCGTCGACGCGGGCGAGCTTGCCTGCAAACTCGCGGGGATGCGCATAAAGCTGTTCGAAGTCCGGAAGCAGCGAATCCATCCGTACAAGGACGATAAGATCCTCGCCGACTGGAACGGGCTTATGATCGGGGCGCTCGCGTTCGGCGGAAGAGCGCTTGCGGAGCCGCGGTACGTGGAAGCCGCGCGGAAGGCCGCGAAGTTCGTCCTCGAGTCAATGTCCCGCGAAGGACGGCTTCTTCATCGGTTCAGGGGCGGAAACGCCGCGATCGACGGCTACCTCGACGATTACGCGTTCCTTGCTAACGGTCTGATGGACCTCTACGAGGCGACTTTCGAAACCAGGTGGCTGATCGAAGCGCGAAGGCTGGTCGAAAGCGCGGATCTGCTGTTCAAGGACAATCGCGGCGGAGGCTATTTCACCCGCGGAACCGACGTCGAAACGACGCTTTTCAATCCGAAGGACGTCTACGACGGCGCGATTCCGTCGGGAAACTCCGCGATCACGCTCGCGCTGATGAAACTTTCGCGAATCGCGGGAGAAGAAAAATTCGAGAAGGCCGCTAGGGATAACCTCGATCATTTTTCGGCGCAGGTCGCCCACCACCCGGAGAGCTATCCGCTGATGCTGACCGCGCTTAACGTCGCGCTGAACGCGGGCAGGGAAATCGTTCTTGCGGGGGACCTCGCCGACAAGGATTTCGACGCGCTACGCGTGGCGGTGAACCGCGCGTTCCTTCCCGACGTGGTACTCGTCGCGAATCCGTCCGTCGGCGAAACGCCAGTCGAGTCTATCGCGCCTTTCGTCTCCGGAAAGACCGCGCTCAGAGGTAAACCCGCGGCGTACGTCTGCACAAGCGGTTCGTGCCAGCTTCCAGCGACGGACGCGATCGCGCTGAGCAGTTTGCTGCTTTGAGTACAGATCGGCGCACGAAATTGAAAAACTTGTCGTCTTCCGACTCCTGCGTTGCGCGAAAGCCCGAATTTTTGTACTAAGAACTCATGGCAAGAGATTACAACATCCAGAAAGGGAAACTCGCCTGCTGCGTAACCCACCGCGAATTCGCGAACGGCGAGGCCTATTACAGCGTCATCCGTCCAGTGGACGACGAGAACTTCGTTCGCGAGGACTACTCCGTCGAAGAGTTCAAAAAGCTCGACAAGGACAAGCTGTTTTCCTACTGGAAAAGCCGGAGGGTGATCGAATCGTCGCCCGGAAAGCCGAAGTTCGATCTTGCGCGGACGGAAATGTTCCTCGATTCGCTTCTGAAAAGCGAAATTCAGGATCACTCGCTTCTGTTCGTGCTGTCACTCGTGCTGATGCGCAAGAAGCGCCTCAAGGTCGCGGGAAGTCGAATCGCCGATGGGAAGGAGTTCATGACCTTCGAAGTCAGCGGCACGAAGCGAAAGTTCGACGTCGAGAACCCGAACCTGACGGACGAAAAGATCGAGGAGATTAACAATCGGATCACAATGCTTCTGACGAGCTACGATCCAGCCGCGGAGGAGAGCGAGCGGAAAGCTCCGGCCAGTGCAGTAGCAGAGGAAGAATCCACCCCGGAATGACCCGCGAATCCGACTATTCGAGACGAACCATTAACAAGCCCTGCTCCCGCCGCGATCCGTGATCAACGAATTCACAGCTCATCCGAATATCGCGCTCGTCAAATACTGGGGCAAGCGCGACGACCGTCTGCGCCTTCCGTTCACGGGGAGTCTTTCGCTTACGCTCCGCGCGCTTCGGACAAGAACGAGGGTCCGCGCCATCAGCCAGGGAACCCGCGATCGCTTCGTTCTTGGCGGCGTACCCCGGAAAGGCGAACCGCTCGCGCGCGTCTCTGCCTTCGTCGATCTGTTCCGCGAACTCGCGGGATCGAATAATGCGGTACTTGTCGAATCCTGGAACGATTTTCCTGAGTCCTCGGGACTCGCGTCGAGCGCGTCCGGATTCGCCGCGCTCGCAAGAGCTTGTAATCACGTTTTCGATCTGCGGCTTTCGGACCGGGAGCTTTCGATCCTTGCGCGCCGCGGGTCCGGAAGCGCATGCAGATCGATTTTCGACGGCCTCGTGCTTTGGAGCGCGGGCGAACGCGCGGACGGCCTCGACTCCTTCGCGCAGCGCATCGAGTTTCCGGAATCGCCAGGCCTCGCGCTTCTGATCGCGATCGTCAGCGAGGAGCGCAAGGAGATTTCTTCCACGCAGGCGATGGAGCTTTCAGTGCGATCGCGTGGGTACGAACGCTGGATAAGGACCACCGAGGACTATCTCGAACGGGCGCTCGAAGCCGCGAAGTCGGGGGACTTTACCGCGCTCGGCGAGGTCGCGGAATCGCATTCGAAGCTCCTGCACGAAATGCTCGAATCGCTCGATCCACCCGTGATCTACAGGACGAATGCGTCTCGCGCGGTGCTGTCGAGGGTGAAGGAACTTCGCGCGGCGGGCGTCGAAGCGTACTCGACGATGGACGCAGGCGCGAATGTCTGCGTGCTTCTCCGCGGACGCGACCTCGAAACCGTGGAAGCGGAGATTTCGGGCGTCGAAGGCGTTCTGAGGGTCATTCCTTCGCGATGAAAGCCTCGACCTCCGCGAACGGAATATGATCGGCGATCTTGGTCCCGAAAAACGCGGTCCGGATGACTCCGTCGGCGCCGATAAGGAAGTCCGCGGGCAGTCGGGTGATAGTGCCTTCCATCTTTCCGGGGAGAAACCCTTTGAAAGTCGCCTTCAGCGCGCTAAGGATGTTCGCGGGGTTCAGGAATCCCCACGTCGAATGCTCGACGCCGAAGAGACTGTAGATTTCCTCCTTCGGGTCCGCGATAAGCGGAAACGGCGGCTGCTGCTTGCCGACGTATTTCGCGACGTTCCCGGCCTCGCTCTGGAAAACCGCGACGACCTTCAGCCCGCTCGCCGCGAGTTCGTCGTATCGATGGATGATCTGGTTCACGCGGAGGTTGCACAGCGGGCAGGAGGCGTATCTGAAAAACGCGAGCCACACTTTCGAGCCGGCAAGGTCCGCGAGGCTAATATTCTCGCCGTTCCAGTTGACGCCGATGAACGCGGGCGCTTTGTCTCCGGATGCAAGTCTCATTCAATCTCCTCGGTTTTCCGGGTCGAACGATAGCCGGTCATAGTTCGTAAGTCATTCCCTCGCGAACCATCTCGACGTGCATATCGACGCCCTTCTCCTTCACGTAGTCGAGCGCCCACTTGTAGATTCCGTCGAGCTTATCGTCAGAATTGAGCGGCTCGTGATGGGTTAGACCGATGGTCTTTACCCCGGCCTTGATTCCGAGTTCGAGCGCGTCCGGGACGGAGGTGTGACCCCAGCCGATCTTCGTTTTGTACTCCTCCTCAGTATACTGCGCGTCGCAAAGGAGGAAGTCGACGCCGCGGACGGTCTCGACAACCTGATTATTGCGCTCCTTGATAATGAGTTCCGCGTTGAGCCTCATCTCGAGTTCGTCCTCGTCGACATCTTCTTCATCGGCGCCCTGGGTCGATCCCCAGGGGTTCTGGTAAGGCTCGGTGTCTCCAGTGTAGAAGATGCTCTTTCCGCCATGCTCGAGTTTGTAGCCGAGGGCCTGTACCGGGTGGTTCATGAACCACGACGTGATTTTGACTCCGTCGATTTCGGTGTGTCCTTCCTTCATTTCGTAGTATTCGATGTTCGTTGGTATATGCGTGAGCTTCTGCGGAAAGAACTGCTCGTGGAACTGGACGTGCATCGTCTTCTCGAAACTCGCTTCCGAATTAACGAGGTTGAAAGGGCCGTAAATTCGAATCCGGTTCTGCGGATTGTAAAGCGGCGCGAAAAACGGAAACCCGGCGATGTGGTCCCAATGGGTGTGGTTGAACAGAATAAGAATATCCTTTGGATGTTCATCTGCTTCGCTGACGAGGTGCTCGCCGAGAACCCTGATTCCTGTTCCGCCGTCGAGTATGATGCTTCTTCCGTCGTCGAGGATCACCTCGTAACAGGAAGTGTTCCCCCCGTACTTTACGGATGTTGGACCGGGCGTAGGAATGCTCCCCCGACAACCCCAGACTCTAAGTTTCATCTCTTCGCTCCGAAATCGAGGAAAACCCTACGAGGAAAACCCTATGAGTAAAGCGCCGCTCGAAGAATACAACTTCAGGCAACTCTTTGACATAGACTAAGAAACTATCTCAAGCTGTGGGAGTGCAGGCGTCTCGCCTGCGCAAAAGGCTTCAGACGTCTCGTCTGAAGCCTCCGAATTACCAGAAATCGGAGCTTGAGATAGTTTCTAAATCCTCGCGCTGGTTTCACATATTGATCGGCGAAAAACTTTTTATTCATCCAGAATTTCGGTATTCAGACCTCATACTCGCGAAAGATAACTATCTAAAATAATAAGGTACAATGATAAATAATTTTTAAGTCTATAGACAAGTGTTACGACTCGTGACACTATTGTATATGTCAGCTATTATTAATATTATGTAATACTTACAGGGCAGATGGCAATAAAATCAGGTGAGCACCAACCAAGGCTTATTAATAAGGAGTACAGATGAAACCTAATTTCAATTTTTCCGCACCACGGGACATTGTGAAGCATCTCTCCGAGGAACTTCCCAAAATCGGGCTTCCAGGATCGATCGTCTTCATCGCGAAGTTGCTCGGAGTCTATACCACGACCGTATCAAACTGGCTGATCAACTTCCACACGCCGAACAAGCGGCACACAGAGCGAATCGGGATTCTGATCAGGCTGGTCGAGATGGCAAAGAACGAAAACGCTGACGCGTATTACACAATCCAGAAAATGGCGGCCAAAGATGCGCCGCAGGTGCTCGTCCTCGGGAGAGTCGGATTCATGGCGGTCACCGGACTTTCCTGGGCGCTACCGTTCTTCGAGGACGAATCGAATTTCGGAACGCAAAATCAATCCTGAACCTTGTTCGCGGGATCGCATTCGTATCGTGCAAGTGCTTTCTGGACGCTAGACTCGACCCCTTCCCGGAACCCCGAAGGTTCAACTACCTTGAATCGCGTTCCGAACCCGAGGAGGTACTGTTTCAGAGCCGCGGGGTTGTTGACTGCGAACGCCAATCTTTCGAATCCGTCGGAGGCGCCTTCGATGACCCGCACGTCGTCGAATTCCCGCCTGATCATCCAGCAGACGGTCTTATCGACATCGACGATGACTTCGCCCTGCCCTCCTGTTCCGATCCGCCAGGGGGCGCGTCCAATGTGTTCGCGGATGTCGAAACTTGCCGGGATGTCGTAGCTTCCGGCATTTCCCTCCGGATCGAGCGCAACGTCGCCCTCGATTCGTTCGACGTTGAACATCCTGACGCCGTCCGCGACGTGGTCGTAGCCGACAACGTACCATGAGCCGCGAAAACCGCCGACGCCGTAGATGTCTAGCTTTCTTCGTTTCGCGTCCGAGTTCGAACCGCTCCGGTAATCGAAAGCGATCGTTGAACGATCGAAAAGCGCGTTCAGCACTGTTTCAAGCTCGGTCAGATGCTTTGGCTCGTAGACGTCCACTGTGCTCTCCGGCGAGATGGCGCCCTGCGTCGGTCCGATCTCTTCCGCCATCGGATGATCGTGGCAGAGTTTCGTCACCGCGGAGCCGACGAGTTCCGAAAGAGTCCGCGGCAGAGTGGATGAGGTCGAGCGAACGAGTTCGAGCAGCGCGAATTCTTCGGACGTGAGATTCAGCTTCGGCATCACCGCCGAGTCCTTTCGCAGTCTGTATCCCGATTGTCCCCAGCCGTCTTCTTCAACGTATTCGAAGACGAATCCGAGTTCTTCCAAATCCTTGCGGTCCCGCTGCCAGCGCTTTTCGATGTTCGCGGGAGAGAGGCTTTCGTCGTATCCCTCGATCTTGCCGACAAGATTCGATAGCGGCTCGACCACCCGCGAATTAAGGAAGTACGCGACGAGGTTCATCAGTCTTTCGATTTTCGACACTTCCTTAGACATTCGCGCGACTTCCTCGTGACATAATTCCTCTGCCTCGGCAATCTTTCCGATCGAGGCTCTAGCTCCATGTTTCGATTAGCAGGATTCAAGTTCAAGACAAATCTCGCGCTTTGGTCCGCGGAGGCGTGGAACAGTTATTCTGTCCAAAAAGAGTTTTCCAAAGACCGACGTTTTCGGGTACATTGCTGTCATCCTTGATAGCGGCAACTCGCCTTCCAAAGGGAACGTCCATGATGAATGTTCGAAAGAGCGGCTCGAAAATCTCGCTGTTTTTTTTCATCGGCGTCATTTTGCTCCTTGTTTATTCGTCCACCGCGAAACTCGAGGAAACCGAGGAAAACCTCGATCCACGACGTCAGACCGCGATCCAGGACTGGGTCGCGGACGTGACGCATCCCGAGCTCGGGCATTTCGTGATTTCGGAAGCCGACTTCCACAGGCACCTCCTTCGCAACTACGGCGTGTATTATCGAAGCAGCGTCGTCACGCCGCGAATGCTGATCCCGGAAATCATCAACAAGCTGCCGCTTTCGCTTTTGAAGGTCGAACTTGATGTTCTTGTAAACGCGGAGCTGCTCCGCAGGGCGATGAGGAACGCTCCCGTAAACCCGGAGTTGACGGAGGAAGTCGATGAACGGATCGAAGATGACCGCAAACGGGTCGAAGAAAATTACAAGGGTCAGTTCACGCTCGAGGAAATTCTCGAACGTCAGGACGACACGCTCGAAAGCTACCGGGAGAAGCTTACAGCGACGCTTTGGCTGGAGGATATCGCTAAGAGTCAGGTGAATCCGCGCGCCCTCACCGACTTCTACAATCGTTACAAGGACTATTACCTCGGTAAGCAGGTCTACGCGGCGCAGATCTACATTCGCGCGATCGACAGATCGAAGTTTCTCGAAGAACTGCGCGATTGGGAAAAGACACACACTATGACTCCGGAGCAGCGCACAAGGTGGTGGGAGCAGAGGGTCACGCGGGCCTGGAGAGAAGCTCAGGAGCGAATGGAAAAGGCGATTCAGGACGCCCGCAGGCTCGACTTCGCACAGGCCGCGACGCTCCATTCCGACGACGCAGCGACCGCGTCCGGCGGTGGAGTCATCGGCTACATCCGTCCGAAAGGTCAGTTCGACGACAGAATCCTTCTCGAAGCATTCAACACCGCGGAAGGCAAAATGAGCAACGTCGTCCGCACGGAATCGGGATTCCACGTTCTTTATATCTACCAGAAATACGATCCGGGCGTGAATGTGGACTTCGAACAGATCGCGGAATACGTCAGGCAGGATTTCAAAGCGGAAAAGCAGAAAGAACACCTCGATAAGCTAAGGGATGAATCGGAAATCATCGTAAAGATTGGGCAGGTGACGCTGCCGCCCGGGGTCCCGCCGGAATAGGCGATCAGGCCCCTCGCGCCGTGCCCTTCGGACGCGTATGCGGACGAGGACGTCCGCGGTCCCAGGTCCGACTCGCCCCTGGTCACCGAATCACGATATGCTGCGGACCTGAGGTCTGCGGGAGGCTGACGGAACCGAGGTAGGTCATCGGGTCGTCGGAGATGCGGTACGCGATGAACTTCGATTCCGGGAGCGTAGTGATATAAAGATATTGCCCGGAGCTGGTTTCGTGCGCGAGAAGGTATCGCGGCGCGTCCTCGATCGTCATCGGTGAGAGCGTTTCGTCTTCGATTCCAGCGACGGGATCCGACGCGGTGTAGCGGAAAATCTGGATTTTCTTGTCCGACTGGATGCCGACAAAAGCCATTGTGGTGCCGATGTTGCCGCGGAAATCGTTCACCGCCGCGAGGGACGACGGCGCGGGTTCCGTCACGAGGGGCGTATCGAGCACGTTCAGGAAGCTCGCGGAGCTTTCGTAATTGATCGAGACGTTGTCCGAACCGATGTTCGGGACGAACACGTAATCTCCCCAGGGCGTCCCGGTCAGCGCCACCGGCTCCTGCGGCGTATCTCCCACGCTGCGATTGCTCACGACCTTGTTGTTTCCGTTATCGAGATCGAGGATGTGCATGGAGTCGCCGCGCTCGTTCGTAACGGCGTAATAATGAACGCCGCCGCTTACGAAGGCCGCGCCGCCTACAGGTCCGTCGCCGACGCTTACGTCGCCAAGGTTCGTGATGACGTTCCCTGTGTCGATTCTGAACACGCGAACGTCGTCGTCGTTATAGTTCGGGACGACGAGTAGATCGCCCTGCGTGGAGCCGTCGACGAAATCGACGTCGGTCGGGACGTTTCCTGTGCTGACGAACTGCTCTACGTCGTGGTTCGAGAGATTGATTATCGCGATCTTTTTCGAGCCTTGCACCGCGACCGCGAGGTATTCGATCCCGCCCGCGGTGTAGCCCGCCATCCCGCGTGGGCTGAGTCCGACGTCGATGTAGTCCACCACGATCATCGAGTTCACGTCGATGACTGCGATCAGCGTTGTCGTCCCGAGGGAGACGAACGCGCGCTCGTCCTGCTCGAAGCGATTGTCGAGCAGGAACGGTCCCATAAAAACGCTGCCGAGTTCGTTCCCCACCGGCAGAATCCGGAAGAACACGTTCACTACGCCTATGAGACCGAGGTCAGCGATACTGTCCCACACGAAGACGTGGTTCGCGCCCGCGAGGGAGGTCGCGATTCCCTGGGCGCCCTCGCTTTCGAAATGATTCTCCTCGGTCGCGGTGTTCCAGGTGACGCCGTCGAGGGAGTACTGCGCGACGATGTGGGTGCGCTCGTCGTCCTTGTAACGGATGCGATAGACGAACCGCACGTTCCCTCGCTGGGCGGACTGTGGCTGCGTCACGACGCTTATGAACGGCGCGATCGGATCGAGGTAGCTCTGCTCCTTCGCGCAATTCGTCGCAAGCAGAAAAAGCAGCGCGGGTAACGATAAGAGTATCTTTTTCACGGCGGCGGTTCCTTGAAAGCCTTCGCGAGTATGAACCAAAAGAACCCGCCGCGCAAGGCTTCCGTTTCGCCGCGTTCGTCCACATAGGACTCGCGAAGCAAGAAGTCGTGCATCTCGCATCTCATATTCACACCATCTTCACATCGCTCTCGGTCGCCGAATCCTCACCGGAGCTACAGCTACGACTCCGGTTTGGCTTCCTCGATCAATGCGAACCTGACGCAACTCTGAGCGCGATTTTACAAGACTTATTGCTTCGCGAGTCCTTAGTTCGATCCGCGGGTTTGGACTTTCCCCCGCGGATCAGCCGTTAAAATCGAAGTAGTTGTCCCATTCGTAGTCTAGAAGACTCTTCGCCACCGGAAGCGGCGCGACCGCGCATTTCCTCGTGCTCTTCCTGCCAGTGGCTTCGTCTTCTTCCTCGCGTAAGAACACGGTCCAGGTCTTCATGTCTTTCATATCCGGAGTGAGTTTTGTCTGCTCGCTGAGCGCCTCCTCGACAAGAGCGATCTTCTCCATATCTTCGAGATCGACCATGATATTCAACTCTTCGAGTTTGCGTAGCGCGTCGTCCACCTCGAAATCGACCTTCAGCCCGGTTTCCTTCTCGACGTACCCCTCGATGTAGTCGTCGAGATCGCTTTCGGTCCATTCCTTGTGGTCCCGAAGCGTCCACATAAAGAAGTACGCAAGGAACGCCTCCTTGCACTCCTCTTCCTCCGCGCTGTCGATCACCTGCCCGAACACGCCAGCGTTGTTGTCGAGATTCAGGTAGAAAAGGTTCGAGACGAGCACGCCATGGTACTTCGTTTTCATGTTCAGGTAGTTCTTCACGCTTTTGAAAAGATAGCCGCCGAGAGCCGCGAGAATGCCGATCAGGACGCCAAGATGCAGCGATTCGTCGTCCTTCGGGATTCTAAGTCCGGGGAAGGAAGCGCCGATCTCCTGCTTCTTCTTGTCCGAAGAAGGAGTGGAAATCCGGAACACGCCGCTCTGGTCCTGGTAGTAGCCGACGACGGGGTCCGTCTCCTGCCTACGGGGTCTGTAGTATTTCCCGTCCGCATCGAGCGCGAGTCCCGTGAGAGGATCGACGAAGTAGTCGTTAATGTCGCGATCGAGGTGGTCGGGATAGATTTCTTCGCGGGCTTTCAGCTCACGGACGTCTGTCTCGCTTCCCCCGACTTTCTCGACCGACACCGATATCGGCTCCGTGAGTTCTGGAAGGTTGTCCTTCTCGGTGAGAAGGTCTCCGGTGCTGATCGAATAGTACACCGCGTCCCCCGAAGGATGCTCCATCACGAAGTACGGCACCTCGGGAGGCGAACTCCGGAACTGAAGGAGGACGAGCGTGAGCACGACCAGCGCGGCGCCGAATTTCGCGGCGAGCGTCACGAGTCCGATAAGCATCGGCACGCTGATCTTCAGCTTGTCGATGCTTTTCATGCGGATCGTGGTGTTCGGGAAAAGCATCTCGAGGTCCGCCTTCGGGATGTTCTTGAAGAGTTTGATGTAGATGCGCTCGTGGTCCTTGCCTTCGGTCTTTGTCTTCTTCTTTCCTTCGTTTTCTCCGTGATCCTTGAATTTGATGATCATCGCGAGCCGTCCGAAGACCTCGTTCTTCGTGGCCTTTTTCCTGAAGAGACTCTTCCACGAACGGACGGTGACCTCGATCTCCTTGTTGTCCCGCGCGTAAAGCCGGAGAACTTCGAATTCGTCGAAGTCGACCTCAAGATTGATCCCCCAACCCGCGCTCTCGTCGTCCAGCGCGACTTCGATGTCTTTCTCGGTAAGCTGCTGATAGTTGGCGCCGCTTAGAACCCTCTCGAAAGTTTCAAGAAGATCCGCCATCGCGGCTTTTCGCTCCTCCGCGGATAGCTCGTGAATGTCGATCGTGTCCGCGTCTGGATTGAAGGGATGATACTTGTTCTTGAGCGTTTCGAGGTCGTCGTGGAACTTGAAGTGGAACATACTCTGCACAAGAGTGCAAAACGCCTCGAATGACTCGCGATCGTCTTCCTTCAGATGAGGATCGCTAAGCAGCTTTTTAACCAGATCCCCTTTTCGAATTGGAATAAAAGCTTCCCGGTCTTCGTAAACGGCCACCTTGTACCTCCGTCGATGAATTATCCCCAAACGCCCATTATGAGCATGATTCTCTTTCGGGACGGCGGAAATCTCAAGGACGAGCGAGAATGTTTTGGTGGAAAGTTCGGCGAACCGCTTCCCCGGCACGTTCACAAAAGCAGTTTTCGCCGAGAAATCTGTCCATACATTTTTATAAAAAACGTATGATACGTAAAGCTATATTTTCTGTGCCGATTCACAGCACTCACACTGTTTTTGAGTCAGGAGACGCTGACGCAACGGCCCGGAATTTTATCTTTGACAATTGAACAGGCCATCGAGTCGACGTCTATTGTTCAGGTTCGTCTCCCTGAAATGTTTTTGCCTCCGGGGGTAAGATGCCGAAACCTGTCCTTGAATCGCTTCTGTCGCATCTGAAACTTTCCGCGGACGGCCTGGTTCCGTCGATAATCGTCGATGACGAGTCCGGGCGAGTGCTGACGCTGTCGTACCAGAATCGCGAATCGCTCGCGCTGACGATCGAAACGGGATACGTGCACGTCTTCCGCAGATCGAAGGGCAAGGTGATGAAGAAGGGAGTCACGTCGGGGCACACGCAGCTTGTGGTCCGGACGGAGATCGACTGCGAAGGGAAGTCGATCGTGTTCCGCGTGAAACAACACGTCGCCGCGTGCCACAAGGGGTACTATTCGTGCTACCACACCGAGTTCGATATCCAGACAGGCGACGCGCGGATCGCCACGACGAAGGTGTTCGATGGCGAAAGCTGAAATCATCGTCATAGGCGTCGGAAACCCGTTTCGCGGCGACGACGCGGCTGGCCTCGCGGTAATTGACGAACTCGAACGCATCGGCGCGCCCGCGGGTGTGTCGCTACTAAAAATCACGGAGCCGACGAAGATGGTGGATGCGTTCGAAGGTGTCCGGCGAGTGATAATCGTGGATGCGTGCGTTTCGGAAAGTGGGGAAGAGCCTTTGTGGATGACGTATGATGAAATCCAGGAGGAAAATCCAGCGCTCGTATCGAGTCATACTATAGGTGCGCTACAGGCCGTCGAATTGTTCCTCGCACTTGGCAATGAGACTACGCCACAGTTCACGTTCGTCCTGATTCCGATAGCCGGGGAACAAGGATACGGCGAAGAAATGTCCGCGCGAGCACAGCAAGCGAAAGCCTCCGCAGTCTCTCAGTTGCTACAGGAGCTGGGTGTTTAGGAGTCGTAAAATAATAAGTTATTCAAAATCGCGCTCGGATTTGCGTCAGGTTCGTTTTGCGAGAGGAAGCCCAACCGGAGGCGTAGCTATAGTTCCGGTGAGGATTGGGCGACTGAACGCGGAGTGAATGTGGCGTGAAGATGTGATGGAGAAACGGTAGTTTATTTTGTTACGAGGAGCAACGTCAGAACTCCGCCCTTTCGAGAATTTCGTCGATGTGGCGTTCGAGAAGCTTTTCCTGGTCGGACAGCATCGTGAACTCGAAAAGATAGATCGTACCGCCTTTCAGAGAATAGCATCTGACGCGAGTGAATTCGTACAGACTCGCGTACACGGGCTGGTTCAGGGCTGCTCCCCCGCTTAGCTTCCGCGGATACAGAAGTCTGAATTTAAGAAAATAGTCGTCCTCGATTCTTCTCTCCGAGTGAGACGTACTCGCGAATTCCTCCTCACGCTCGAAACCCGTCTCGATCAGCCGGGCGCATTCGCGGAGCAGCTCGATTTCGTCTTCAAAACCCGTGATCTCCTCAGCGCTCATTATATCCGTCAGCTTATATCCGCGGAAAGTCATCTCGCCGCCGGAGGGGTGGAGAGCGGTCAGCGTCCGGGATTCGCGCGTGTCGATGAAACGGTACGGGCTCCCGCCGAGGTCGATTGCAGGTCCATCCGGGAGCGACTTCTTCGTTTCCGCGCTAGCGAACTTCTCGAGACGCCATTCGTAGCTCCAGTTTTCGGTGCCTGCGAAGTTCAGGACGTCCGTTCCCATAAGAAACAGCGGGACGAGAGCCATCACATAAAATCGAATCACGAGCCGCGGACTGTAAAAGTATGAGAAGAATATCGTCAGGATCGTAAACACGATCGCGCCGCTGAAATAAATATTATGAGCGTATACCCTCGAAAAGGCGATCAGCACTGCGGTTGCGAGCACGCCGCGGGTCATTATAAGCGTTTTACGGTCCTTCGTCGTGCCGAGAAACAAAAACAGGAACACGGCGTCGACGAGTGCAGCCACGCCGGGGAAAATCGGATTCGCGACCTTCACGGGAGGAACGCCTTCAAGGTTACAGACCGCCCAAAACGCGCAAAGAAGGCACGAGATCCCGAGAAGGACCGCGACGGGAATCTGTTTTCTGAATTCTGGATGCACCAATTCCCGGGATCACTTTTCCTGACTCTGGCGGAACTCCTTGACGTTTATGGATCTGGTGTCGGTGTGCCCGGTTTTGAGTCTTCCCTGGGTCTTAAGGATGGCATTCACTTCCTGAGGCGTCATCTTGCCGTCGCGAATGAGTATTTCGCCGATCCTTGCGCCTACACTTTCCTTGTCGATCTGCTCCGCCAGGGCGTCGTTCAGATCGTGCTCGTTTATGAAGCCGTTTATCATGCTTATCGCGCCGAAGCGAATATCGTATAGCCCGCTGCCGTTGCCTTCGCGCTGTGCTTTGACGAGTTCCCGGACCTGATCGGAAGAAAGATGCCCGAGATGCACGAGTATCTCCCCGAAGTTCATTTCGTCCGTAACTTCGAGGTGACACTGCTGGTACTCGACGGCTTCGTCCACCTGCTCCTCGTTAACAAGGCCGTCCGAAAGCGCGAGCTTACCAATGATAATATCGGTTCGCCTGCGAGTATAAGGAACCCTCTGATTCGACATAATTTCTCTCCGTTCACTACCTCATACGCAGATAGCTACTGATTAGTGAGGCGGCAGCGCCGATAATGCGGCGTTTTTTTTCATTCCCGCCAATTGCATTATACACCAAGAAAACTCTCTGACAACGCCATTCCCCGCGGGGAGGCCTTCGACCTTTTCTATTTTCGCTGATTTTCTTCACACATCAAAGTCGATTTTCTTCTGGACGTCATCTTCAAAAGCTGCTCGGCGTGCAACTCCCAAGTAAGCGGTTCTATCTTCGCCCGACCCGCTTCGCCAACGCGCGCCGAGAACTTCCGATCGCTTGCAATGGACAGAACGAGTTCCGCGATGTCTTCCGGAGTCCAGTTATCCGGAAGAGTAAGACCGCTTTCGCGATCGACGTAGTATTCGCTCGCGCCGTTCGTCTTCGTGGTGATCACCGGGACCGATGACGCGAGCGCTTCGAGAGTCGCGTTCGAACAGGGATCGTAGTGGGACGGAAGACAAAACGCATCCGCAGCGGAAAACCAGACCTGCGGTTTGTCGGTCTGCTCGAGAAACACCAGGTTCTTCTGCCAGCCGCCGCGCTTGGCTTCGCCTGCAACTATCGACTTGTCCTTTGCCCTGCCGTGGCCGAGGACGAGAAGTTTCACGCTCCCGGCTCCCTTCGCGCTTACGATCGAGAACGCGCGGGCAAGCTCGATCAGCCCCTTGCGCCTGAAATTGTGCCCGACGAACAGCACAGCAAAAGTATCGTCCGCGAACTTCATCGACGCGCGAAGCTTATCGCGGAACCGTTTACGCGTCTTCGGCCCGAACGCATCTGAGTCGACACCCTTGCGCACCAGTTTAATGCGTTTATCGTCGATCTTGTAGTATCGCTGTACGTGCGACTTCACAAGCTCGGACTCGACGATGAGCTGGCGAAACTCTCCCCTCAGGTATATCTCGCGCTCGAGATCGAGCATCGTCTTGTAGCGCGGAAGCGTGGTCCAGAGAAGTTTTTTGAGAAATCCGGTCGCGTCGATGTTCTGCCAGTGCGCGAAAACGCCGTCGCCGACGCGGTAGACGTCCTGCGGAACGAACGGCGAGAGTCCGATCACGAGATCGAACTTCCAGCCCGCGAGCGCCTTCGAGACTTCGCGGGCGAAGCCGACGTTCTTCCTCGCCGAAGGCCAGCCCGGAGTCTTCAGCGGGTGATAGATTACCGGGTCTCCAGAACGTCCGGGGACCATCATTTCATGCTCGCGCGCGAAGACGTGAATCTCGTCGCCCTGCTTGGCGAGCGCGCGTGAAAGTCCGGACACGTATCGTTCCGCGCCTCCGAGGGAAGGATCGTAGTCCTTTCTTACAAGTGCGATTTTCATCGTTAAGCCGGGATCGTTCTTAGGGAGGCCTGCGAGGAGCAGACATTCAACCATCCGCGGCGTTCGCTGTCAACTACGGCTACTCCGCAATACGCGATCTCAGACAGTCATATAACACAACATAAAATTAAATATTCTCAATTATAAATTACAATATACATGTTTATATAGCTAACTATGATTCAATTTTGAAATTAATTTGATAGATATAGTCTAAATAAATAAACTATAAGTAATGCGTCCGAAGTTCGAGAATGCGGAATCAGCGCACTCTTGCGATGACGACTGACCCTGACGGCTTGAGTTCGATCGACGGCAGCATCGATCCGCCGAGGGCCTGCGCGCGGGTCTGGACGTTCCGTTCGAGGTACAGACTCAGTTCCGAAAGCGTGACCACGTTGTTCCCGTCGCCGGAAAGCCGGTCGGCGTTTCCGCTTAGACCGTCGAGGAGGATTTTCGTGAACACGCCGTTTTCGGCCTCCGGATCCTCGTGGGAGAACTGCCCTGGCTGGCAGGCGCCGAAGGTGGCTGTGACCTCGGTCGCCTCGTTGACGACGGTTCCGAGTACGCCGCGCATGCTCTGGTTGACCTGGTTTTCGCCTCGGAACATTCCGATGCCGCCCGCGTGGCAGGCGTCAATGAACTGAATCCTTCGCTTCGCGCGGAGTCTGTTCCAGAGTCCGGTAAGCGTTTCAGCCATCACGCCTGTCGCGGGGAGTCCCGCCGCTTGCGAGTCCCACGCGACGAGCGAGGTCGATCTTTCGTCCGCGATGCCGTGACCTGCGAAGAAGAAAACCACCGTATCCTCTTCCGCCGACGCGCCGCGGACGAGGTGCTGCTCGAACGCCGCGCTGATAGCGCCCTGGGTCGCGCTCGAACCCGTCAGCGTCCGAACCGCGCCGTTCAGACTCCCGTCCTCGCGCAGAAGCGGTGAGTTCGGGTTCGTCTCGAACCAGGATGCGACGTCGATTGCGTCGTTTTCGGCGTACTGAAGATCGCGAATAGCGTCGTCGCGATAATCGTTTATCCCAACGCAGAGAACCTGCCAGCGCCCGCGTGGAGTTTCGCGGGAGATGGTGCGGGTTTCCGAATATTCCTTGCCGTTCCCTGTGCGAAGGAAAACCCGAATCTGGTGCGTCCCGACGGAAAGCGAAAGCGTGCGTTCGAAGAACTCCTCGCGGAAGTTTCTTGCCGGTTCGGACGCGGGCGTCGTCAAGCCGGAGTCCGCGGTCGCGATCGCGCCCGGATCGCGGCTGATCGCGCTTACGACAACGCCGTCCACGAGAATATCGAACTGCGAAAACCCGCCGTACGCCTTTGCGTAGCCGCTGACCTTGACGTGCTCCTCGGTGGTGACGAAACTATCCGCCGGCGAATTGAGGCGTAGCACGTCCTCTCCGCGGAACACCTGCGTGATCGTCGGCGCGACTGCCTGCGATCCCCAGGAAGAAACCGTCTGGGAGCCGTGCTCGGTGAGGTCGTTCGAGGCGATCCAGGCCCGCTTGCCTTCCGCGGACTCGAACTCGTACCAGCTTCCGAGCTGCCTCGTGATCCGAAGCGCGCTTCCCGCGCCCGTCGCGATCGACATCAACTCCGTTTCCGCGCTCGCGCCGCTGTAGACGTTCGCGCTTTCACCCGCAAGATACATCGTCCGCGGCGGCGTGAACACGATCTCTCGATCGCTCGTGCGCGCGCCCACCTTGATCTCGATGTCGTCCTCGAAATTCAACCCGAATACCCGATCCTGCGCAAAAACGTGAATCCAGACGCTCGAGAATCCAAGCCCGGGCTTCGAGCCGAGTCTCACGCGGAACTCGTGGGTCTCGTTCGGTCCGAGCGCAGGGATCGTCTCTTCCGTGTCTCCAATCAGAAACGCGTTTCCATCGTAATTGCTCATCGCGCCGAATGAAGTCTGAATCAGAAGGTCCCGCGCGGTCCCGGCCCCGGCGTTCGTGATGCCTAACACCACGTCGCCCGACTCGCCGGGAGAAAGAATCCCGTCCTTGTTTCCGACGCTTTCGATAAACCGCGCGCTGTATCTTATCTCCGGCTTAGGCACCGGCTGAACCGCCTGCGAGACGTTAATATCCGAAGGATCGAATCCGCGACCCTCTTTGAAACGCAGCCTGAACTGAATCCGGTCCGCGTCGAACGACATCGGAAGCGTGAACGAAACCCTCCGCGTGACGCTTCCATGGCGCGGTACGAACCCAACGAACACGCGGTACGGGAGTGTCACATCGTCAGACGTGCCTTCGAAATCGACTTCCGGAAACGCCGCGACCTGATAGAGGTCTTCATCGCCGCTATTCTCGACCGTCAGCGCTAGTTTGTAGTCGCTGCCGGGCGACAACGCGCCCGAGAAAGCCCCCTCGAATCCGACCCGCGCGACTCCGTAAGGCTGGCCTGCGATCTCAGCCGGCGGGCTGATCCAGTTCACGGCGTCGCCTCCGACGGTAAAGTTTTCCCAGATCGGCGGAATCGTCCAAGGCGGCTCGAAACTCCAGAGATCCTTCTTGACGATGCCGTCGTGCCCGCCGAAAACGAGCATCTTATTCCCGGTCCACACTGCGCTGTGGCCTGTCCGCTTCGGCGGCTTCGTGTACCCCACGTCGATCTGCCTCCAGGACCTCGATTCGTTATTGTACACCCAGGTGTCGTCCAGATAGTTCGTTCCGTCGTAGCCCCCGAACATCACGGTTTCGTTTCCGGTGAAAATCGCTGTGGTCCCGCCCCGCGCAGGCGGCGTCGATCTCAGCCCCGGCCAGAGCCACATCCTGGATTCGCGATCGAAGACCGCACCGGTAGTCAGATACCCTCCTCCGTAGCCGCCCCAGACGAACATCTGGCTTCCCATCCATACCGCTATGTGTCTGTACCGCCCCGCCGGGACGTTCAGGACGTTCAGCGACGACCAGGAATCGCTGGAAGGATTGTATATTCCGCCGTCGTACTTGACGAAGCCGTCGTCGCCACCGCCGCCGAAAACGATCATCTCCGTCCCAGTCCACACCGCGGAATGATTGTCTCTTGGGGAAGGCGCGCCGACCGCGGTAATCCTTCGCCAGACGTCCGTGGAAGGATTGTAGGCCCAGCCGTCCGGGACCATGGTCGAATCCTCGATCCCGGTCTTTCCCGAAAAGACGATCATCTCGGTTCCGGTCCAGACAGCGCTGTGGTCCTTTCGCGCGATCGGCTCCGAATAAGGAGCGCTCATCGACGTCCAGGTGTCGGTCTCCGGATCGTAGACGCCGCCGTCCGCGACGGTCTGTTCGCCGTTCCAGCCGCCCCAGACGATCATTTTGCTTCCGGTCCAGACAGCAGCGTGGACGCTCCTCTCGGTCGGAGCGCCGACGGTACTCAGTTCCTTCCATACGTTCCGGATAAGCGAAACCGCGGAGTCGTTTTCGAACGTGCTCGCCTCGACGTAATACGCGTCGTAGTCGAAGTCGTCGTCGGACGAGAACAGCGAACAGCACGGAATCGCCGCGGAAACGAAAAGCAGCGAAAGAAATATCGAAGGACGAATGCGGGAATCAGCGGAGAACATTGCCGGCTCCTACAACTTTTTATAAATCGAATCTAGAATAATCTTATTACGCAAAACTATGAAAATCAGGGGAAGCGATCTTTTTTGTGCCGCCTGACTGTTTCCGGTATTATACCAGAGTACAGATGCCAACCTCGAAGTTCACGGCGATCTTGGTTCGGCGGCCGCTCAATTTACAAGTTTGCGCTCCACGAATGACGACAATTCAAAAATCAAAAATGGAAAATCGAAAATTGGACAACTTCGTTCCGCCGAAGGGCGCGAAGATCGCCGTCGCGATGTCAGGCGGCGTGGATTCCTCCGTGACCTGCGCGCTTCTGAAAGAAGCCGGGTATGAAGTAGCGGGTTTTTTCATGAATATGGGGATTCCGTCAAGCGTGACGAAGAATTCGAAAAGCTGCTGCTCCGCGGTCGACGCGCGGGACGCGGCCCGCGTCGCGTCGAAGTTCGAGGTCCCCTACTACTCCCTCGATTTCAGCGAAGGCGGGAAAACGCTCATCGATTATTTCGTCGCCGAGTACGATCGCGGCAGGACGCCGAATCCGTGCGTGATGTGCAACCAGAAGGTCAAGTTCTCGAAGCTCCTGAACTTCATCGACGAACTCGGATTCGACTATCTCGCCACCGGACACTACGCCCGGGTCGTAAATCATCGCGGCGCGAAGCACATAGCCCGCGGCGTATGCGCTGAAAAGGACCAGAGCTACTTCCTCTTCGGCGTAGATTCGGGACTGATCGAGCGCATCGTATTCCCGCTCGGGACGATGACGAAGGACGAAGTCCGCGATGAGGCGCGAAGATTCGGACTAGGCGTCGCGGAAAAAGCCGAGAGCCAGGAAATCTGCTTCGTCCCGGACGACGACTATCGCACGCTTTTGAAGGACCGGATTCCCGAGCGCATCCGCCCCGGCAAAGTCATTGGTCCGGAAGGCGATGAAGTCGGAGAACACGACGGATTCCAGATGTACACCGTCGGCCAGCGCAAGGGTCTTCGGATCGCGGTCGGAAAGCCGGTGTACGTGAAAAACATCGACCGCGAGTCTAACACGGTAAGCCTCGGAGAGCGCGACGATCTGATGGCGAAGGAGTTCATCGCGAGGGACGCAAAGTTCACGAACATGCCTCTCGCGGAGCACGAATGGGCGAAGGGCGGGCGCGTGTCGATGTTCGACGCGGCGGTGCAAATTCGTTACCACCACGAAGCGCAGCCCGCAAGCGTCGAGATTTTCAGCGGCGGGACGTTCCTCGTCCGGTTCCACGAACCCGTGTGGGCGATAACCCCCGGCCAGGCCGCGGTCGTATACGACGAAGACGTCGTCCTCGGCGGCGGGTTCATCGACAGGGTGTACTGAGCGTGAAAGCGCGGACACCTCCCGCCTCACGATTCATCTTAAAATCTTGGTGCTTCCAATCATGCCACCACCACCTTCGCAGCGGTACTGACGGTTACGACAACTGAAAATCCGGGCGCGATTGGAAAGCGAATGTGAAGTCGTCTCAGCTCCTGCACGAATCCGAGGTTAAGCGTGAACGCGTCGAATATTGGAATCTGCGCATTGTTGTCCGGCTGTAACCAACCCGGTGAGGGTAGTGGCCCTGGACCATCGACCTCAATCTGAATGGTATTCGCCTGCACATAGATCACCGAATCCACCGGGCCCTGGCTGAGATCGAAAAAGAAAAATCTCACGTTTTCGGACATTGAATCTCCGCGCTATATAAGTCGAAATACATCAAAAATATCAAAATTTCGCACTCACTTGCATTACTGATTACCCTTAGATCGCCAGAAAGAATCGTATCCTGAGTTATTCCAACTCCGCAAATAAGCTCTTCTATCTGTTATCCAGTCGCCAACAGTCTCCGGGAATTCCTTGCGGAACACGGCGAACAGTCTGCCAATTGCTTCATTCCAGTGATCCATATTATTAGTAGCGACTGCTTCCAACCGCGCCTCCTCGATTTTCTCAGATGGAAACAATGCGAATAATTCTTTAACGGCTGTTGCAAAATCGAAAATCCTCGCCTTTCGCAATCTACCATGACAAAAACGGCAATTACAAATGTCGTCGGATTGGCAATCGTCCAATATATACGGTCGATGCCAAGTTTCGCGATAGTCATATCGGCTCAAATAATCTATAAATTGTGAATGAACGCTCGGATTTCCGCCAATTGCTATAACCTGAACCATCCTAAAAAACAAAGGCATATATGAGTCGCCCATCAACGAATACCAGTCAATTGCAGAAAACCTATCCGACAAAATGATGTCGGCGAGGGGGCCGTGTACAATTGTGTCGATTTCATCATCGCGGTACTCACTATGCCTTTCGGAGGTCAACCTGTAAATGTTGGCGCTAACGTATTCAACATCAGTCCACTTTTGAAACGACGAGGATTTGTTCGATTTCGATATGTTATCGAAATGTATAAAAGTGTGGTTATTGCGTTTTGCCCTATAAATATCTGATTTTTTAGATTTAATAGTCGAAGCGAACCATACAGCCGTCAAAGCCATGAATAAAAAGCATAAGGTAAATATTTTAAATTTATATTTTGGGCGTTTTTTTTTCATGACTTCGGCAAATTTGACCAAATAGTAGACGGCTCCCACTTGGGTTGTTTTCTTCCAGCCGGTGTTGTAAATGCCACGCTGCCCTCACCTTGCTCCAACGCTTTCCTAACTTTATTCGTATAACGAGGGTCTCCCCCTCCGTTATACGCTGCGGCTGTCTCCATCAACATCTCTTGCGTCAGGGTTCCCCCGCAACGCCATCCGCCGCCGCGACCTGTGAATAAATGGAGAAACCATCTCGCACCCCAAAAAATTGATTCTTGCCCGTCTATGTTCCAATTCGTTAACGCGAGATCGTTTGGCGCCGGGGCAGACCCTGCAGTTTCGCCCGGTACAGGAACGATCAAGTCAAAATCATGTTCAAAAGGTCGCGATGCGCCAGAACCTGTACGCCATCTTTCTTCCGTTTCACCTCTCATTGCACCCATGGACGGATCCTGAGGATCTGCAACTTGCATCACGTCTTCAGAATCGACCCAATTCCTGGAGCCTCGCGGCACTATAGCTCCTGCCCCATAACCAATTGAGCTTTCAACCATTGCAATGTGTTTGATGAAATCGGCAATAACCCGCATTTGTTCGTTGTCAAGACAAAGCCCCATCTCCTCATTCCAATATGCGACCGCGTTGATAAATGCGCTGTCGTACTTGTCGAATCTTCTTTCGTATTTATCATCTTTGTCGAGAACGCCCATGCTTGTCAGAGGACCGATGTTAGCCATATTCTGGGAACTTCGAAGCGTAGCGGGGAATAAAATCGTTTCTCCATTGGGCATTACTTCAGTTCGTGGCGGAGACACTGACTCATCTTCATAATCGACGAATTTGAAATACTCTTTTGTAAAGACATCCCGATATTGTCCTCCTTCGGGGGTATTATCGGGCAAATCCTCTTTTGGTACTTTCGGTTTCTTGTTAAAGTTGCAATTGATACAATCAACCTCTGGACTTGGAGACTTTTCTACATCGACTTGCGCATCGGTAATGCCGAAAAACCGTTTGTAATCCTGGAGTAGGAAATACTCATTTCTCTCCATCACGGACATGTTATATATTCTTTCCATGTCTTCCGGCATTTCTACCTCTGGATACTAGTCGTAAGAACTGTCAGCAGCGAATTCACCGGAGGCGTAGCGACGATATTAAGAATAGTATTCAAAACCAGGCTGTTTTCCACGCGAATCGCGCCCCTGACTCCGTTCCATGTGAAATCGTACATGAAAAATCCAGCCGGTATTCCTTCGGCCGTCGGCATTACGAGTCTCGATCCCATCCTTGCAAGCATCAGGTCAAGCGCGGTTTCGACATCAGCCCGCACGAGTGAATTATTATTGTACTCTAGAATTTCGAAGGTGTCAGCAATATTTTGGCGCTCCCCGGTCGCGTCGTCCCTTATGAAGTAGGCGAGCGAAATGATGTCCCGTCTGCCGTTCGCGTTCTGCGACTGATGACGACCGGACTGGGTAATGCCGAAAAACGAGGAAAGATTCGAGACGCGCATCAATGGACCGTTCGGACGCATCGACGTTTCCACCGCGAAAACGTCCGCGCTGACGTTCTGCAGCGTCCAGCCTGCCGGGGGACCGACCAGAATGTCGGCTATCGTTCCAAAGCGAAGGTCCAGTTGAACGCTCTGCGCGCCATAGACTCCGGCGAGTCCGGACGCGAACTGTCCGGGCAGATCAAGGTTGATTTCGATATACCAACTGAAGGGGAACGTGGTCGCGCCGCTTATGACGTCGTTTATGTCCGCCTCTGTCCACCTTGAACTTTGCATCTGAGTGAACGCGGCGTACCAGAAATAATCCCTCGGCGCCCACTGCTGAAGCACGACGTTATCGACGAGAAGCGAGGCGCTTTGAATCGCGTTCAGCGAACCGTCGCCCCGAAACGTTGCTGTGTCCGTGGAAAGCGGCTTCGTGATTTCGCCCCGGATCCTGAGCAGAATCCGGACAATGTTCTTCGAAGGATTTGTGAGCGTCCCCGACGGATTGCCCGTGTTCGCCCTGAATCTGAAATTGGTGGTGACTGCGTCCATCCCGTTTGCCATATCGGTCCTTTGTGGTTGCTTCTGTTTTGTTCAAGTCGAAAATCTTTGGAAAAACGTCAGGAAAGCACAACTGCGACGACATACGCGGTGGCGTCACCCGTGGTAAGTTCATCCACATTCTGATCGGAGGCAATTTCGAACATAAGCGTCCCGCCGCCAAAGTCTATGGGAGTTTGCGATCCGTCGAATTGCGGTCCCGGCGAGGTATTTTTCAGTCCAGTCGAAACGCCTAACAGCGGCTCGCCGTTTACGAACTGCTTTCCAGCGACGCCGACGGCTCCCACGACGAAAGTTGCCGTGGTTCCGGTGAATGCCTCGTCGAGCTGAATCCACGCCGCGATTACGAAACTGAGCGGAGGCAGAGTCCCGAAGTTGAACGACTGGTTAGGCAAGCTTGCGGTAAGATCAGAAGTTGTGACGCGTCTGCTGTATATCTGTCCTATGCGCAGATCCCGCATTACTTCAGGTCCGCCGCTGGTTCCGAATACGGGAATGTTTCCGACAAAAGTCATACTGGCTCCGTGAAATCGCGTTCGTTAATACGGAGTAGTTTGCCTATCTGAAAAAATCAGCGCCAGTATTTTCGGTCTTATCTTCGATTTGTGATAAAGTTCACGCGATTAGGACGTTCCTCGTCCGGTTCCACGAACCCGTGTGGGCGATAACCCCCGGCCAGGCCGCGGTCGTCTACGACGAAGACGTCGTCCTCGGCGGCGGGTTCATCGACCGCGTGTACTGACCCGCGCGCGACATTTTCGTTAACCGTTTATCTCGCTCTGCAAAAATTCTAATCTTCGAGAGATGAAAGCAACCGGACTACTCTGGATCGGACCTCTATACGACCGCGGCGGCTACGGAAACGTCGCGCGGAACTTCATTCTCGGACTCTACGCCCTCGGCTATCCGGTGCGAACATTCAACCACGGTCCCATGCACGCCGAGATCCCCGCTGATCTCTTCGCGCTGATGAAGAAGCTCGAAACCGCCGACATCGGCGACTTCCCGGTCGTATGCATACACGCCCTCCCCGACTGCGTGGAGCTGTTCTCGATCAAAGGCGCGGCGATGGTCGCAAACTGCACCATCTTCGAAACTGATCGCGTTCCCTCCGTCTGGCCTGAGTTTTTGAATCTATACGACGAAATCTGGGTGCCTTCGCAGTTCAACGTCGAAACCTTCTCTTCGAGCGGCGTCGAAAAACGTCTGCTCGTAAAAGTGCCGTACGGAATGGACACGCACTTCTTCAGTCCGGAGCACCGCAAAGCCGGGTCGAAAAGATTTCCGGGGTTCACGTTTCTGTACTGCTTCGCGTTCGGATGGCGCAAGGGCTTCGACCTGCTGCTACAGGCCTACCGCGAGGAATTCACAGCCGCGGACGACGTGACTCTTGTGCTCAAGGTCTACGCCTCGACCGAGGAACAGAAAACGAAAATGCGTGCCCTGATGACGGACGAGTTCACCCGCGGTTTCAAAGGCAATCCCGCGATGCTCCCGCGGCTCGAGATTCTCGATCACGCGGTGAGTCAGGAGGAGCTGCGCGACCTCTACTCAGCGTGCGACGTGTACATTTCAACCGACCGCGCGAACGGCTGGGGGATGCCCTGCATGGAATGTATGTCGATGGGGATTCCTTCCGCGACGATCGACTGGAGCGGCAGCACCGAGTTCATGCTCGATGACAACTCGATCCTGATCCCTCCGGAGAGCGAACTCGAGCCGGTGGACCAAAGGCTCCAGGATTCGGACCCGCGACTCTACGAAGGGCACAAGTGGCGTAAGGTGAAGGTCAAAAGCGTCAGGTCCGCCATGCGACGCGCCTTCGAGATGGACCCCGCGGAACTCGACGAACTCGGCATGCGCGGCTGCGCGCACATTCAGACGGAATTCTCTCTCACCGCCGCGGCGGAGAAGCTCGTGAAGCATATCGAATCTCTCGACTTCCCGGACTCGAAACGCTCGGGTTTCAGGCTCAGGACGCGAAACCGCGTCGAACGCAAGCTACGAAAAATCTTCGGCGCGAAACCGCTGTGAAGTCAGCGGTCGGTTAATAGTGTTCGGCACGATTGGCGCTGAACACTATTGGTTCGTTCCAGAAAACCCGGCTGCGGGTTTTACTCGACGCTCACGCCAAAATTGGAGCGCAAGCATTCATGCCCGCAAAACTATGTGTTTTATACTCTAGTAACTACTAATGTAATTCATAATGAATTGTATTAGTAGTTACGATATAAATTTACAATTATATCGTTAATCAATACTAATTCCTATTATTTTCATCGAATACAGAATAACAAGAATATCGTCCGAACGCAAACATCTTTTCATCAACTTTCTATCGTGCTGGTCACTGTGAACTTCCTGCATGTCGGGTATCATTATCTTCGAGACATGATGGCACTTTGATGTAATCACGTCAGAATTGGCAGGCAATCCCGAACAAAACGCTGGCGACAAAATTCACCGCAGGAGGCGTGCCGAACACTATTGGGCGGTCGGTAGTCAATAGTCGGATTTGGAGTGCAACGCGTAAGCGTTGCTTTCGATTTCCGCTCCGCTTACGCGAAGCGATCCAAAGCTGAACTTACGTTCAGCACTCCAAGGGAATTCCTAATTTTCCTAAAGGGCATCCTCGTAAACGCGGTCGATCTTCTCGCGTTTGTATGCCTGTATGCGATCGCGTGGACGGAGCTGATCGAAGCCGTGGATTTTGATGCCGCATTCGAGGCCTTCGCGGACTTCGCGGACGTCGTCCTTGAAGCGCTTGAGGCTGTCGATGCCGCGATCGTCCACGACGACGATGCCCTCGCGCACGACGCGGATCAGACTCGAGCGCTCGATGATTCCGGAGACGACTTTCGACCCGGCGACGTTTCCCGCCTTCGGAATCTTGATGACCTGAAGCACCTCGGCTTCGCCCGTGACTTTCTCGACCTCCCGCGGCTTAAGCTTACCCGCGATTGCGAGTTTTATGTCGCTGATCATCTCGTAGATGATCTTGTAGGTGCGGATTTCGACGCTGTGCTCCCTCGCGAGCTGTCTTGCCCGCTGGCCGGCAACGGTGTGGAACCCGAAGATCACCGCGCCAGACGCGTCCGCGAGGTTGACGTCCGCCTCGGTGATCCCGCCAACCGCGGCGTAGATGATCTTCACCGCGACCTCGCGCACCTCAAGCTCCTCGATCGCGCCGCGGAGGGTTTCGATGTTGCCCTGCACGTCGGCCTTTATGATGATCTTCAGTTCCTCCTTCCCGAGCGCGGCGAAACTTTCAAGCATCGACCGCTTCTCGCTCGCGAGAAGTTCCTTCTTTTTTCTGTCGGAGCGCTTCGACGCGAGCGTCGCGGCGCGCTCGAGGCTGTCGAGCACGAAGAACTTGTCTCCCGCGAAGGGAACGTTGCCGAGGCCGAGAACCTCGACCGGCGACGACGGCGGCGCGGACTCGACGCTTTCTCCAAGATCGTTTATGAGCGCGCGTACCCTTCCGGAGGTCGTACCGGCGAGGATGATGTCGCCTTTATGGATGGTTCCGTTCGTAACGAGTATTCGCGCGACGATGCCGCGTTCGACGTCGCGCTCAGCCTCCAGAACGAAGCCCTGCGCCGGACGATTCGGATTCGCGCGGAAGTTGTGAAGCTCCGCTTCGGTGAGAATCGTGTCGAGGAGGAGGTCGAGACCTTCCTTCGTGTGAGCGCTAACCGGAATGCACTCGATGTCGCCACCCCAGTCCGCGGGGACGAGGCCGTTCTGGGAAAGCTCGCTCTTGGCGCGGTCGAGGTTCGCTTCGGGTTTGTCGATTTTGTTCAGCGCAACGACGATCGGGACTCCTGCCTCCTTCGCGTGGGCGATGGCTTCCTTCGTCTGCGGCTTGACGCCGTCGTCTGCGGCGACGACGAGGATGACGATGTCCGTCGTCCGCGCCCCGCGGGCGCGCATCGATGTGAACGCCTCGTGACCCGGAGTATCGAGGATGACCACGGATCCCTTCGTCGTGTTGACCCAGTACGCGCTGAAATGCTGCGTGATTCCGCCCGCCTCGCCCGACGCGACGTTCGCGTGGCGGATCGCATCGATGAGGCTGGTCTTTCCGTGGTCGACGTGGCCCAGGAACGCGATCACCGGAGGCCTCGTAACGAGCTGCGATTCGTCCTCTTCCGCGTCGAGTTCGTCCGCAAGCTCCTCCTCGAGGTCTTTCGGCCTTTTGAATTTGACCTCCTTGCCGAAGTCCATCGCTATCAGCCCGACTTCGTCCTCGTCGAGGACGTCGTTGATCCGCGCGGCTTTCCCGTGGGAGAAAAGCTTGCGGATGATGTCTGGCACCTTGATTCCGACAAGCTGCGAAAACTCCTTCACGGTTACGGGAAGCTCCACTTCGTACGCCTTCTCGCGCTCGATCGGAATGGCGGGCAGCGTGCGCGTCCCGGCTTTCAGTTCCT
The DNA here is from genome assembly GCA_024653775.1 of Planctomycetota bacterium. Classification (GTDB taxonomy): domain Bacteria; phylum Planctomycetota; class UBA8742; order JACQVU01; family JANLHZ01; genus JANLHZ01. The sequence goes on from JANLHZ010000106.1 coordinate 44,413, forward strand.
TCACCTGCTTCTGCTTCGGACCCTTCGCCTTCTCCTCGGCCCGGGGGGTCGACTGGACCTGCTTCTGCATCGCGGCCTGTCGCTGCTCCTGCAGAGTCATAGGCGAGCCGCGGGACTTGAGGAGCTTCTCCTTGAAGCTCTTCGTGGCTTTGCGGGTCTCCTCTTCACGCGGGGAGACCTGCTCTTTCTTGTCCGTTTTCTGCCCGTGCCTCTCTTCCTTCTTCTTTTCTTTCTGCGCGCCGTCCTTGCCGACCTGAGGCTTCGGCGCGGCGGGCTTTATCAGTCCCTGTTTAACTCGATACGCCGTCCGTATGTGAAGAACGTGCATATCGGAAACCTGACTTAAATGATCTTCCGCCTTCAGTCCGAGTCCTCGGGCGATCTTTATAATGTCTACGCTCTTGGCTCCAAGTTCGTAGGCGAGTTCGAAAATCCGGTTTTGCACCAGTTCTCCCGTTTTCAAAAGTATTGTTTCAAACCATATTACATACCGCGTATACCCCTGGTTTCAGGTGACTTAGAAAAATTACCCACCGAAGTCAGCTCTCCTCCCTCCCGTCAGGTGATTCTTCAACCGCGTCGGGAACCTGCTCCGCGGAATCCTGTGATTCCTGGACTGGCGCGGGTTCTTCCGCCGGGGGATTTTCGCCGAAAATTCTCGCTCGCATGGCTTTTTCGTCGTCTGTGAGCTGGATTTCCCTCTTATCCTTGTCCTTCATTCCGGAGGTCAGAGAAGCCTTGAGCGAACTCTCTTCCTTCTCCGCGTCGGTCTGAAGCTCGTCGATAGCGATCTTTTCGAACTCCTCCTTGCCCTTCGCCTTAAGCTGGGCGAGATCGGTCTGCGAAAGGAATTCATAGATCGCCTGCGCGGATTCGTCCGTGAGTCCGGGAACCTTCGCGAGAGTTTCCACATGGCCCGCCAGAATGTCCTCGAAGGTTTCGTAACCGAACGCGATAAGCGCCTTGGCGAGTTCCTCGCCGCAGCCGGGAATCTGCATCATGTTGACGCGCATTCTTACGGCGTTTTCCTTCTCCTGGCGTTCCGTCAGTACTTCGATCTCCCACTTCGCAAGCTTCGACGCGAGGCGGACGTTCTGCCCCCGCTTCCCGATCGCGAGGCTGAACTGATCCTCGGGAACGATCGCCATCGCGCGGCGTTCCTCGGTGTAATAGATGATTCGCGTGATCTGCGCGGGCTTGAGCGCGTTCGAAATGAAGCTGTCGGGAGATTCGCTCCAGCGGATGATGTCGATCTTCTCGCCGCCAAGCTCGTCGATTATGCTCTTGATGCGCGCGCCGCGGACTCCGACGCAGGCGCCTACGCAATCGACCTTCGGATCGTAGCTCGAAACCGCGACCTTCGTCCTCGACCCCGGCTCCCGCTCGATTCCCTTGATTTCGATGATTCCCTCGTGAATCTCGGGAACCTCCATCTCGAACAGCTTCCGGACAAGGTCCGGCGAAGTGCGGCTCAGTTCGATGGTCACTTTCGAGTTATCGAGTCTTACCTCTTTAATAAGGCAGCGAATGCGCTCATTCGTTTTGTAGTATTCTCCGGGGATCTGCTCGCGCTTCGGTAGCTGCGCCTCCACGTTGTTCGATCCGATGACCACGATGATTTTTCCCGGCTCGATGCGTTCGACCATGCCGGAGATAACCTCGCCCTGGTGTCCGATGTATTCGGCGTAGACTACGTTGCTCTCCGCCTCCTTGAGTTTCTGTGCAACGATGTGCTTGAAATTCTGCGCCGCGATTCTGCCGAACTCGTCGAGGGACATCGGTTCGCCGTCGATGAGGGCTTCGATGGCGCCGGTTTCTCGATCGACGCTGACGGAAACCTCTTTTTTCAGGCCGACCTTCTTCTTCGCCGCCGCTTCGAGCGCCTTTGCGATGGAGTCGAAAATTGACTCGCGGTCGATCTTTTTTTCCCGATGCATGGAATCGACCAATTGTATGATTTGTTCTGGTTTCACTTTTCTTCCCGCTTCATCTGGATTTTATTTACAGGCGCAGATTTTGTTACTCAAAAACCAACATGTCAACCTAATTGTGTTTCTATCAGAAAACAGGGCAAATAGGCGATTTCAGGGCATTTAGCCGCTGGAAGGAAATTTGCACCTTGTAATTTCCGGACCTTCGGGTATTAGTATTGGAAATAGAGTTTCCGCCACCCTCCCGTCGTGGCTACAATATAGCCACGCCCGGGGGTTCAGAGTCTATTCACCCAGACTCTTATAACACCTGCCATGAAACACAGCTTCATAATTGAAGAAAAGGGAAAGAAAAGGAAATGGAAGTTTCCCGAAGGCAGCCGAAGCGCAACCATCGGCCGGGATCCGTCCAACGACCTTCAGATCCTGGAAATCAAGGCCAGCCGGAAACACTGCGAGATTTCCACGGACGATGGCGACTCGCTCGTACTGATGGACCTGAAAAGCTCTAACGGGACGAAGCTGAACAATCAGGAGGTCGACCGCGAGGTTCTGAAGCCAGGCGACGTGATCAAAATAGGGAAGACGAAGATAACGTTCCAGGGTAGGGCGAAGGCGCCAACTTCGGACAACGGCAAAGAGGCTCCGGAAGAAGCCGACGAGGACATCCCCGAGGCGGTTCCGGCGATGGACGAGGAGGACGAAGAGATTGCGGCGATGCCGACGTTCGCCTTGTCCGATGACGGAGATCAGGGAGCAGGGAACAGGGAACAGGGGACAGAGGACAGAATTACGATTGAAAGAACCGGCAACGAGCCACTCGCCACTAACCACTCGCCACTGGAGACGCCGGAGAAAAAGAAAAAGAAGAAGACGAAAGTCGTTCGAGATGAGGACGAGGAATCCGCGAAGGAAAATGAGTCCGGGGAGCCGGAGAATGACGACAAAACGTCGGCGGACGATTCGCTCGACTCAGTCGGCAAGATCAAACTCCAGGGTGACAATGGCGACAAGAAGAAGGCGGTCGTCGCAAGCCAGCAGAGCAAGAAATATGAACTTGTGGGTCGAATCGGCGCGGGCGGAATGTCGAGCATAGTAAAAGTGGAAGACCGCGACCTTATGCGTGTTCTCGCGATGAAGCTTCTGATAGAAGGCAACAAGGCGAGCGTGAACCGTGTTTCGAGATTCCAGGCGGAGGCGCAGGTCACGGCTCAGCTCGACCACCCGAATATAGTCCCGATCCACGATCTCGGGATCGACAGCAAGGGAAGGCCGTTTTTCACGATGAAGCTAGTCTCCGGACTGAGCCTGCTCGACGTGGTCGAACGAATGCAGGATGGCGACGAAGAACTCGCGAAACGGTTCTCCCAGCGCAGGTTCCTCGGAGTGCTGCTCCAGGTGTGCAACGCGATCAGTTTCTCCCACGCGCGGGGAGTCATCCACCGCGACCTCAAGAACTCGAACGTGATGGTCGGCGACTACGGCGAGGTCTACGTGATGGACTGGGGACTCGCGAAAGTTCTTGGCCGGGCGGGAGAGGGCACCGCCACCACCGAGGATTCGAATTACGTTCTCACGAACCGTCAGACGAAGGACGCGCGTAAATCGAAGGACGGCATCATCGCGGGGACTCCGTCGTATATGTCTCCGGAGCAGGCTCTCGGTAAGAACGACGAAGTCGACGAACGCACCGACGTCTACTCCCTCGGCGGAATGCTATACGAGTATCTGACGGGCACGCCGCCTTTTCTCGGCGACGATCCGAAGAAGGTGATGCTCGACGTGGTGGAGAAAGAGATCGAGCCGCCCGGGGTCCGAAATCCGAAGGCGAAGGTTCCCGCGGAACTGAGCGCGATAACGATGAAAGCTCTTTCGAAGGACCGCGAGCTACGGTACGCGTCGGTGAAGGATTTCGCGGAGGACATCTCGAGCTTCCTCGAAGGCAAAAGCGTCAGCGCGAAGAAGGACAACTTCTTCATGCAGGCGGTCAAGTGGACCCGCAGACACTGGATCATTCCGACGATAGTCGGAGCGGTCGTCGTCACCGCGCTGACGGTGGTCTTCGTCCTGCTCGGCGCGTTCGAATCGATGTACGATCAGACTCCGGTGGCGAAGGCGCTCTACGAAGAAGGCAAATTTTTCGAGACCCGCGCGGAGACGGTGCGCAAGACCGCGCTCGATCTGATCGACCAGACGAAGTTCGAGGAGGCGTTCAAGAAACGCGAGGAGGCGGAAATGCTCTTCGCGCAGGCGATCGAAAAGTTCGCCGCGACGGCTGCGATAGACTCGCTTTTCAAACGTCAGGCGGAGGAGCGTCTCGATGGACTCCGGGCACAGAAGTCGCAGCTCATCTTCGAGCAAGCAGAGAAACTCGTCCTTCAGGGAAACGAGTTCAAGAACCTCTACGCGAACATAAGGAACCGCGCCCTGGGCGATCTTCAGAAGCAGGTGTTCCTCGCCGAGCGCAACGTCCAGGGTTACGAGGATTTTGGCGACGCAGTCAAGCAGGAGGCGATCGAGTTCCGGAGGCAGCTCGCGGACCTCGAAGCCAGGATGGACCAGGCGTTCCTGCAAGCGCAGGATCGCTACCTTCGCGCGCTGACCCTCGTTCCCTACGACGAGGAGAACCCGAAGACCGCGGACTTCAGCTCGGCCCTGGCGAGGCTGTACCTGCTTCGGTTCCGGACCTCGGAGGACAGCGGAAACGATCGCGACGCGCGATACTTCATGGACCTCGTCTCCCACTACGACGTCAAAGAAGAATTTCAGGCCATCATCGTCGGCGACGCGGAACTCGTCCTGAACGTAGACTCCCGAGGCGAAAACGTCAGCGTCACCATCGGAAAGCTGAACACGAGCGCGTTCCGCTTCGACTTTTCGGAACATCAGGTCGAGAACCATCCCGATGGTTTCGTCATCGCGGACGCTTCGAAGCTCGAAAGCGGAATGTATTCGCTCGCGCCGCCTTACGCGGGGAAGAGGGTTTCGCTTCCGATGGGAAGCTACATGCTCTACGTTACGCCGGAGGATGGAAGCACGCTGATGCCTCTGCAGACGAATTTCATAATCGGACGAGGCAGACCGGCGACACTGGACCTGAAAATGTATTCGCGCTCAGAGACGCCGCCTGGGTGCGCGCTCGTATCTTCGGGGAAGATGCTCCGCGAAAACGAGGCGACTAACGTGCTTCAGGAAACGAATTCCATAGACAGCTTCTTCATTGGCATAAACGAGGTGAGCCTCGCGGAGTATCTCGAATACTGCACGTCGCTTCCATACGTGGAGATCGACGAGAATAACCCGGTTGAGCCGCCCGCGGAGAGTCAAAACAACCGTCTGCCTTCGAACATGACTGTGAACGTTCTCTGGAGCGACGGCAACGTCTACGCGAGGCCTTTCTACGATTACGATCAGGCGACGGGCGCGCTGAAACCCGTGTTTCCGGACGGAAGAGACGTGGGCATCCCAAACTTCGGAAATCAGGTTCCGGTGCTGACGGTCAGACCTTCGGACGCGGAAGGCTACTGCCACTACCTTACGCGCAAATACGGAAATCAGTGGGAGTTCCGGCTTCCGACGGAAGAGGAGTGGGAGCGCGCGTACCGCGGCGCGGACGGTCGGCTCTATCCCTGGGGGAACAAGATGGACTTCACCTTCTGCGCGTCGTCAAGGGCGCGTCAGAGCGAGCCGACGTTCTATTCATTCGACGAGTTCCCGCTCGACGTCAGTCCTTTCGGGATAAAATATATGGCGGGCAACGCCGCGGAGTGGACCAGCACCAAGCGGACGTTCCAGGGCTTCACGCAGTACCGTCTGAAGGGCGGCGGGTGGAGTTTCAGCGTGGCGGAGGAGTTCGCCGCGTGGAACGGACTCTGGGTGAACGATTTCTTCCCCCACGAAGCCGCGGGATTCCGGGTGGTTGCGACTGCGAGGTAAAAATGGAATTTCCGACGGATGGACCTGTGAAAATGCGCGTTACAAGGGGCGGAATCAAAGACACCGATCCTGAGATCGAAATGCTCCAGATCGAAATGATGCGAAAAGCCAGTTCCGTTCGCAAATTCGAAATGATGTGCCAGATGTATGACTTCGTACGGAATCTCGGATTATCTGGAATTCGAAAGAGACATCCGGACGCGAGCGAAGCCGAACTGCGGAGGAGGCTTGCCGATTTGCTTCTCGGAAAAGATTTGGCGAGAACCGTCTACGGTCCACCTGAATCTAAGGGCGAATAGAATGCTCAGCGAACCTTTTCTTGCCTTGAAGGGCATCGTCGATGCGTTCCACAAACTTGGAATCGAATATTACATCGGGGGTTCCGTGGCTAGTTCGATTCACGGGGTATTACGCTCTACGCTTGACGCGGACTTGGTTGCGGACATCGGGCTTCAGCAAGTCGATAAACTTGTCGGGCTTCTCGAAAAGGATTACTATATCAGTGCTTCCGCGGTGAGACAGGCGATCGTCCGAAAGAGCAGTTTCAACGCGATTCACTTGAAAATGATGTTCAAAGTCGATGTGTTCGTTCTGAGCAACCGTCAGTTCGATCGAGAGCAATTTAAAAGGCGTAGGCTCGAACCGACTTCAGAGAACGTCAGCTTTGTTTTCGCTGCCCCCGAGGACATCATTCTCGCGAAACTCGAATGGTACAAACTTGGCGAAGGGGTTTCCGACAGACAGTGGAACGACCTCATCGGAGTTCTGGAGGTCAAGTGGAACGACGTCGATTTCGATTACCTCCGGAAGTGGGCCAGCGAAATCGACGTGTCGGATCTTCTGGAAGAAGCGATCGAAGAAGTCCGCACGACGTTTGAAGCCGCGAGGAAGTCGCACGAAAGCGGCGAGTCGGACGAATAATATCATCCGGTGTTGCAAGGTCTTGCAGACGCTGGGAAGATTCAGCGATGCTAAGGCTCTACTGGCTTCTAACCGGACGATCGCTCGCGCGCGCGCTCGTTCACGGCGCGGCGGTGACGTTCACCTTCTGGCTTCGGGCGTGGCGCTGGTTCCTGCTGAAGCTTCGTATGAAAAAGGCCGGGGCGGACCCGGGCGAGCTGATCCGGAAGATGCCGGCGTCGTTTTTCAATTACCCGCTCCGGTGCTTCCTCAGCATTCTCGCGATCGCGCTCGGCGTGGCGCTGTTCGTATCGGGAGACCTTGCGGGAAAAACGCTCATCGACAGCTTCGCGAAGAGCGTCCAGAGCATTTCGTCAAAGGCGGATTTCAGCGTCAGTTACAACGCCGCGGGGATCGAACTTGCGGAATATTTCAAACTCGTGGACGCGAAGGACAAGCTCGGAATCGAAGCGCTCGCGCCGTTTATGGAACGTAACGCGCGGGTGATAATCAGGGGACAGGGGGAAGGATCGCATGCGGAGAACGTGCATCTGATCCACATCATGGGAATCGATCCGTCCCGCGACGCTTCCGTGCGCAATTACGGGTCGGACCCGGAAAAGTCTCTCGTCCTCGATTACCCGGAAGGCGTCGACGAGAGCTGGCGGAACTTCGTAAGCGACGAAAACATGCTGAGGCAGATGACGGAGGAAAACCTCGCGCTCCTTAAACTCGGGCTTTCGATGGGCGGAAGTATGATTCCAGCGGGCGCGCCTCTGCGAAGGTTCATCGAAGGCGATGTCGGAGCGCTGCCCGCGATGTTCCGTCCGCTGATAGTGACGGACGATTTTCTCGCGCAGCACGACCTCCAACTCGGCGACGAAATCGAAATCAACACGGGCAAAGGCAGGATGAACTTCCGCATCTCCGGGAAGGTTACGCTCGAAGGCGCATCCCGCGCCGTCTCGAAGGACATCGCGTTCATGCCGATAATGTTCGCGCAGTTCGCGTTCAACTCCCTTGGACGGATCGACCGCGTGGACGTCGTTTTGAAGGAAGACTCGAAGCGCGAGGAAGTACAGAAAAGCATCCGCGAGCTGCTGTCACCCGGAGTCAGCTTCGCCACCAACGATGAGGCGATCGACGACTTCCAGAAAGCCGTGGCGGGATTCCGGAACATTCTCGTCGTGTCGAGCCTCGTGACGCTGCTCGTCGGCATGTTCTTCATCGCGAACACCATCTCGATGAGCGTCGTCGAGCGCACCAGGGAAACCGGAATCCTCCGCAGCCTCGGCGCGACGCGCTCCCAGATCGTGTGGATGTTCGTGGGGGAAGGCACCACCATCGGAATCATCGGCTCGATCTTAGGCGTTCCCGCCGGAATCCTGATGGCCCGCGGGACAGGGTGGTTCCTTATGCAGTCAGTCGAGATGCTGTTCGTCACCTACGAGACGGAATCGACGACTCTCGATCCGACGACTCTCACGCTCGGACTCGTCCTTGGCGTCGCGATGGCGTTCCTCGCGTCGCTACTTCCTGCGCTTCAGGCGGCAAGGACGAATCCGCTGGACGTACTGCGCGCAAGCTCGTACAAGGCCGCGATGAGGGGGACGTACTACCCGGCATTCATTCTCGGACTGGCGCTAATCGCGGGTAGCCTTTACCTCTGGCATAGTCCGATCTTCGGCTATTACTCCGGACACGCGTTCATATTCGCCAGCACGATCGCGTTCGCGATGATCGCGCCGCAGCTCACAAGCTGGTTCTGCGAGATCGCGAAGAAACTTTCGAGCTGGTTCTTTTTCCTGACACCAAGGCTCGCTGCGGAAAACCTGATGCACCATCCGCTGCGCACCGCGATGACCGTGGTCGTGATGGCGCTTTCGTTCAACCTCGTGATCGCGGTCGGAGTGATGTCCGACAGCCTGAAACAGTCGATGAGCGACTGGATGACCGTCACATTCCCAGGCGACATCGCAATCACGACAAGCGACAAGGTCACCAATATCGGCAGGTTCAATCCCATCGACGAGAGTTTCAAGGATGAGCTGCTTTCCGTCGAAGGCGTCGACCACGTCGTTGGACTCCGGTTCCCGAAGACCACATACAAAGGGCAGACGCTCCTGCTCGGCTGCTTCGATATGGACGAGTATGTCAAAACAGCGTTCGCGAACGTCACCGAGTCGGACTTCGTCGATCTCCCGGTGAAGTCGCGCGATGACTTCCGGCCACTGATAGAAAGACTGAAGGACGTCAACAGGCCGTCGCTGATCGCGTCCGAAAACTTCGAGGTGCTACACGAAAAGGGCCTCGGCGATTTCGTAACTCTCGACACGCTGAGCGGCCCGGTTGATTTCGAGATCGTCGCGATGCAGCTAGACTATTCGTGGCCGAAGGGATTTCTCGAATTCGAACGCGCAGTATACAAACACTACTTCAAGGACAACTTGTGCGACGTCTTCGATGTTGGTGTGAAGAAAGGCGAAAATATCGACGCGGTGACCGCGAGAATCTTCGATAAGGTAGCGGACAAGTATTCGCTGACGATAATGCCGCAGTCGAGGTATCAGTTGACCTTACTCGCCGCAATTGACGAAATGTATAGAATGAGCTACGTGCAGGCGGTGCTTGCGCTATTCATCGGACTTTTCGGAATCGTTGTAACGATCACCATCAGCGTAATCACGCGCACCCGCGAACTTGGACTCCTCCGGGCCGTCGGGATGCAGCGAAAACAACTGATGAAAATGGTGTTCTTCGAGTCGCTGTTCCTTAGTATCACCGGGGGGATCATCGGTATCGTTTCGGGACAACTCTCGATAATTCCGATCAACATGCTTTTCATGTCTGAAGTCGGCTTTACGATCGCGTACACTTTCCCTGGGCCGACAGTGGCGGTGGTTGCGGTCCTGAGCGTCCTGTGCGGAGTAGGCGCGGCGCTGATCCCGGCCTGGCGGGCATCGCAACTAAAAATCACCGAAGCCATCAGCTACGAGTGATTAGCGATGTGCACATAGTGCGATTTTTCGTGCGCAGATTTGTCTGAAAAAAATTACAAGCTGAAGATGTGGGAATATGAGGACGAATAGACAAGTAGCGGAGAGCATTAAAGGAACAAAGTGTAACTTTAATCTTTTTTGAGAAAACTCGAAAAAAATTGAAGAATTGGTTTAGCTTTTTGAAGTTGGACGTTAGCATGCCCGCTTGTATTTTAAACCATCACAAGTTGTTTCTTTATTGTTTTCTGATTGAGTGTGGCACAGGTTTTGTGTACAAACGTTTGTCACGTACAGGCTTTTCAAGAGACTTAACGTTCGCTACGGTCGTCCTCGGATGAATCCGAAGTTGCCATGCGGATGTGACTCTTTCTCGCTTGATCGAATTTGTATCAGAATAAAGCGAACATAGACCCCAAGCGGTAGATGAACCTCCTCAAAGACGAGAAATTTAAAGAGCTTTTGAACTTCGAATACACCTTCGAAGAGAAGTTGATCGAGCTTGCGAAGATTCTTTCGAGGTATTCCGACGGCTCCGGCGTGCGCGAGAAAATGAGCAAGGCGCTCGAATTTCTCGTGGCGATTCGAAACTACCACAATTCCCGGCGGGAGTTCAATTCCCAGAAAGTCGCGCTCGATCAGATGTCGAGGGTTCGCGATCAGGGACTTTTTACAGGCGACAGCAGGTTCCAGGATCTGTACGAGAAATGCGAGTCCGATTACCTCCAGCGCTCCGAGAACTTTCTGCAGAAGAACTATGTGCTGAAGAGCACCATCGACGAGGTGCTTTCGATCCTTAGCAGCCCCGCGGGAGACTCCGAAGTTTCCATAACGGAGCTTCGCGAGGCTTTCGACGAGCTGCGCCATTCCGACTGGGCGGACAAGTACCCTAGCTTCTCGAACGGCGTTTACGCCGCGCACGGGGGACAAGGGGAGGAGTCGCACGAAGGCGACCTGCTTTCCGCCGGCGGCGAGTTGGAAGAAACGAAATCCGCGCTCAGCGAAGCGAGGTCGAGGATCGAGGAACTTGAGACCCAGCACGAGGAACTGACCCAGGAAATCGAGCAGCTTCGGGATCAGGCCGGGGAGGCGATCATCGCGCGGGAAGAGGCGGAGAGCCTCAGCCAGGAAGTCGCAAGTCTCCACAAACAGCTCGAGGACGCGGAAAACGCGCTCGAAGAAGCTCGTAAGTCTGGTGCCGGCGATGCGGGCGGAGAAGAAGTCGAATCTCTTCGCAGGGAAAACTATGATCTTTCATCCCGGATATCTAACCTCGAGGCGGAGATAAATCACATCAGGGCGGAGGCCGAATCGGCGAAATCGCCCATCCCGTCGATTTCGGAAGAGAGGCCCGTGCGCGAGGCAAAGGTAGTATCCATTTCGGATTCGCTGAAGGCCGCGCCGGATCATCAAGGAGATTCGGGCGGAATAAAGAAGAAAAAGAAGAAAAAGCACGTCAAAGACGCTACCGCGGACGCCCCGGTGAAAAAGAAAAAGAAGAAAAAGCACGTCAAAGACGCTTCCGCGGACGGCGCGGTGAAAAAGAAAAAGAAGAAAAAGCACGCTGAAGACGCTTCCGCTGACGGTGCGGTGAAAAAGAAGAAGAAAAAGCACGCTGAAGACGCTTCTGCTGACGCCCCGGTGAAAAAGAAAAAGAAGAAAAAGCACGCCGAAGACGCTTCTGCAGGCGCCCCGGCGAAAAAGAAAAAGAAGAAGAAGCACGCTGAAGCTGGTGCCGGCGCAGGTGAGGTGAAGAAAAAGAAGAAAGTCGTTGCAGCGGTGGAAGGTGGAACCGAAGCGAAGAAGAAGAAAAAGAAGATCAAGGCCTGATCTTCCGGCGCCGACGACTTAGAAACTATCTCAAGCTCCGATTTCTGGTAATTCGGAGCCGTCAAACGAGACGTTTGACGGCTTTTGCGGACGAGGACGTCCGCGGTCCCAGGCGCCTACGATAGTTTGCTTCGACTATCTACTCCTGCCCGAGAGCTTTGGCGAGCCGTCCTCGCAGGTCTTTGATGAAGCTGTCTCGCTTTTCGTCGGCCTGTTGCTCCGTCGCGTCTCCGGGAACCGCGTAATCGGTAATGTTTATCGGATCGAGAATGTTAAGCGTCACCTGCCCTGGAAACATCTTGAAGCTGCCCTTCGGCTGAATCTTGTGCGCCCCCTCCACCGCAACGGGAACGACCGGAAGCATGGTCTCGGTAGCGAAGTAGTAAAGCCCTTTCTTGAGCTGCGCGAGCTTTCCGTCCATAGAACGCGTACCCTCCGGAAACCAGAACACGCTGACGTTCCCCCACCTGATCTTCTCGAGAAGCTTTGCGAGGGAGCGTTTGTCCTTTTCGGAGTTGCCGCGGGTAAGCGGCACCTGCCAGAGCCGCCACATGGCCCAGCCGAACCAGGGGATCCAGAACAGCGATTTCTTCGCGACGAACGCGCCCGGACGTCTGATTTCGCCGAAGAGCGAGAACACATCCATCCAGCTCGAGTGATTCGCAGCGATGATCAGAGGCCCGTCGGGAAGCTTCTCGCGTCCTTTCATAACGATTTTCGACCCGCTCAGGAACACCGCCCCGCGCGCCCAGAACGAAACGATCGCTTTCAGCGCAAAACCTTTAAGTCTCATGCAGAACGCAGGCAGCATCGCAAACGGCGTCACGATGACGAGCCAGAAAATCGTCCACACAAGAAACACCACCCACCAGTAAACGGCGCGTAATCTCGCAAGCATTCGATCACCTCAGTTCGGGCGAAAACCTTCGAACCTTTCCGCGACTATACAGGTTTCGAAAGCGGAATGGAACCCCCCTCGGAACATGAACCCGCAGATTCGAAAAGTCCACGTTCCAGCCTTTCGCGAAGTTCCGCCAGGAATTTTTCGCTCGACTCACGTATCCGCTCATCCTTTGCCGCGTTATTATCCGCGTATACGAAATCGAGCACGCATAGCCGGATTTCGCCCGGGGTGACGCGGATCGCGCCTTTGGGCAGGACGTCAAACGCGCCCTTTATCGCGATCGGAACGACGGGCAGCCCGGTCTGACGCGCGAAGTGGTAGATTCCCTTTTTCAGATGGCATAGCTTTCCGTCCTTCGAACGGGTGCCCTCCGGAAACCAGAACACGCTCAGTCTGTCGCGGTTCATCCGCGCGAGCAGTCTTTCGATCTGCCTTTTGTCCTTGCCTCTATCCTGCCTGGTGAGCGGGATGTGACCCCAACTCCACATTATCCAGCCGAAGAGGGGAATCCAGAACAGCGATTTCTTCGCGCCGAACACGCCTCTGCGGGGGATCGTGGCGAATAGCGCGAACACGTCCATCCAACTCGTATGGTTCGCGGCGACGATGAACGGGCCGTCCGGCAGCTTTTCTAGTCCCGAGATTTCGAATCGCGAACCCGTGAGACGTATCGCGCCGCGGCCCCAGATTCTCGGGTTGTGAAACGCGCCGAACGCCTTGATCCGCCCCGGAGCGATCGAGAACGGGAGCGAAAGCGCGATCCAGATCAATGACCAGCCGAAGAACGCGATCCACCAGAAAATTCCGCGAAGATATGACGCCATAGGGGAAATATATCGGACGAAAGAGCGATTTAGAAACTATCTCGATCAAAGGTTTTCGCGTTTTCCGGGCCTTCGGAAGAGACATCCGAAGGCTTTTGCGCGACAAGACGTCTGCACTCCCACGCGCCACTCCCAGGAAATCAAAACAGCGCGGTGAAACTGAGCAGCACGCCGGTGTCCTGATCGATGTTCTGGATGCGGTTGCGGTCGATGTCGAACCTGTATTCGAACTTGAAAATGAAATTCGCGGAAAGGTCGAGCCGGACGCCGGCGCTCGCGGCTTTGCGATCGCCCGAGGTTTCGTTCCAGTAGTCGGTGTCGATGTAATCGTAGCGGAGCACAAGCCTCATCGCACTCTCCTCCTCGTGCGCGAGCAGACCGAGGAAATCGCTCACGAATCCGAACGTCGGCTTCCACGCGGTCTCGAAATACATTCCCTGCATCCTCTCCGGGATCGGACGGCCCCCGGTGTTTTCGTCGATGTGGATGTAGACCCCTTCGCCGCGGAACTCGAGTTCGGAGACGCTCCAGTAGCCGTCGAGGCACGCGATAAAAATGCCGTTCGCGCTGCGATCGTCGTATTTGCCGTAGAACGAGGACAGGCCGACCTCGAAGTCGCGGATGAACCCCGGTTTGTATCCGAAGCGTCCGACGAAGCTCTTTGTGGAATTGAAGTCGCTCGAAATGCCGTCGCGGGAGACCGCGCCGCGAAGGCCGCGGCCATCGAATATTTCGCCATTGACGCCGTTCACCGCGAACGCCTCGAAGCTGAACCGCTCCTTGCGGTACGTCGGCTCGCCGCTGATTCCGATCGCGACGTCCCGCCAAAGCGCGGGCACGAGCGCCCTCGAAGACAGCGGCAGCGAAACCAGATTCCGCTGGAACGAGAAATGCTGCGCGTTCAGCCTCCCTATCGGAAGCGGCACGACCCCGCCGGACAGCCGGAGGGAGTTCGCGATGACGCCGAAGTCGAACCGCGCCCGCGAAACGCGAACGCTTTCGAAGTCAGAATCGGTTTCGCTTCCAAGTGTGTAGACGTTTCCGGGATCATCGATCTTCCCCGCGTTTTTGAATTCGACGTCCGCCCCGACGTCGAGAAGCGGGAGGTTCGCTTCGATCGAAAGCCCGAGTCCCGAAGCCTCGAGAGACGGATGCTCGTTTGCGACGTCGATGAACGCCACGTCAAGGTAGCCGCTGAACTTCGGTTCGTATTCGCCCGATTCGCTTGCAGCGGAAGAAATGGAGGAATCGAGTTTCTGCTCGAGTTCGTTCGTTCGCGCTTCGAGGCGCGAAATAGCCTCCTGCTGGCGCAGGGCGATTTCAGCGAGTTCGCTTTGCGCGGATGAAGAATCCTCGACTATCTCGACGCCGTCCGCGCCGATGATCGTTCCCGGATTCTCGCGCGCCAGTGGTATCGTCTGTACCTCGCGCTCGGGCGCGATAGTCTCCGCGGGAAGTTCAGCGGCCGCGGGTTCCTGAGTTTCATCCGCGGGAGTTTCCTCCACCGCGATTTCCGCGTCTTCCGCGTCTTCCGCGGGCGCGCCAGTTTCCGGAGCCGCATCCGCCGCGGGTTGCGCTACAGGTTTCGCACGGTTTTCACTGGTCCACTCGATTATGCGCTCGAAAACCCCGTCCGTAATCATCGCAGCTTCCTCCATATTCATCGCAGACCCGGCTTCGACTTCGATAAACTCCGCCTTGTCCCCGAGCGCTTCCCGGAAGGCGTTTTTCTCGGCGACTTCGACCTCCTCGCCGGCCTCGTTCGTAATGGTGCGCACCCGCGGCTTTCGGATCACGATCAGCATCGGGATTTCGAGCGCCATGCAGGTTTCGAGCGTTTTCAGACCCTTGAACTCCACGCGAGGATTCACGAGTACGAGTCCTTGCCAGGCCCCATTCGCGCGGACGAACTCTACCGCCACGCTTGCGCCGAGTCCGGTGCCGAGCGCGAAACAGAACGCATTCTCCGGCTGCGCGATATTCCGGGAGAACGCAATCAGGTCATCGTCCATCATTGCAAAGTCGTCCACGGTGAGATTTTCCGGATGCAGTGTCGCTTCGCCGCGAGCGATCGACTGTCCGTGCCCGCGAAGGTCCGGAATTGCAACGTCGCAGCCTTCGATGGCGAACCGCGGCGCAAGAATTCGAAACGAGCTTCGATCAGCGAAAAGCGAGTGAACGAGAATGACGCTCGCGCGCGCGTCTCCCGACGCGTGGTAGACGTCGCCGCGAAGCGTGAAGCCATCCGCGGTTTCGAATTCCACCGCCTCGACCGTCGCAACTCCATCGGGAACGCTTGCGCAACCCGCGAAGAGAGCCGACGCGACGACGATGAATAATGCTGCTGATCGTGTTCTGTTCACCTGGAGGGAATATCAGAGTGCGAATATGGATAATCGTGATTGTTTAACGTCCGGCGCGGGGAATCGTTTGCGCCGAAGGGAGGAATGATATTCGATCGTGGCGCTATGGTGAATAGTCCTTCCAAACTATCTGTGAAGACGGGGGGACAGCACGCATCCGTTCGCCGTGATTCCGCCTTGCGCTTAGAAACTATCGTAGGCAAGCGACATCGATAATTCGGAGCCGTCAAACGAGACGTTTGACGGCTTTTGCGGACGAGGACGTCCGCGGTCCCAGGTGC
>JANLHZ010000242.1 GCA_024653775.1 Planctomycetota bacterium
GAACATTAGTTTTTCAGAGGGTACACTCTTAGGCCAGCACAGGGGGTGGGTTCGGGTTCATACTACGAACATCGCGAAACCGACTAGGACGCGACCAGCGAGGGAAACAGGATACTAACAGGAAAACTCCGGGCTAATAAACCCGAACCTTAGTGGAATCCGGACGCGATATCGCATATGTCCGAGCCACGACTACAACTGAATAATAACGCAGCCCGCCGGTTGCTTCGGACTCCGTGTTCGAGTCCTATTGAATAAGCCTGAGAAGTTCGGGCTTTGGAATACACGGAGGTTCGTATGACAGCATTCGATATCGCACAGCTTAGTGACGTCGGACAGCTCACGAAGGACCAGCGGATCGCGCTTCTCAAGGAACTCGCAGCCCTTGAACCCGAAATGGCCGTGTCCACGGTGAAGACCGCGGTCGCGGAACGTTCGGAGAAGGATTTCGAGGAACAGTCGAAGTGGTTTGACACCGCTAAGGCCGACCTCGTGACCCGGTTCAAGGTTCTGCTAGCCGAGTGGATCGCGGCCAACAACGTCGAAGACTTCAAGTTCACGATCTCCACCGTGGTGGTCGAGAACAAGGCCGTCAAGGGCGAAGTCGAGATGAAGGCCGCCCGCAAGACTGGCGGAGTGATTTCCGGGAAGCCGGCTGCCGCTCGCGACACTCAGAGTCTCGCCGCGTACATCGGGGCAGTAAGCTCGATCAAGCACGCGGGGGTCGTCTACGATTCGTGGGAGAAGCTCCGCGTGGCATTGGACATTCCGATGCCACCGCGAGAGTCGGCCACGCGGACACTCGTGAAGGTCGCGACGGGTAAGGCAGGCGTCACCGAAAGCGGCGGAGTGATAATCACTCAGACGATGATCGACAACGTTCGCGATGTCGAAATCGTGGCCGTGACGGTGAGCGGTAGCTTGGGCGAGATCGCAGACGCGATCAAGTCCGAGAAGAAGAACGGGAAGAAGGACGAGACGACCGCGCCCGCGGCCGCCGTAAACCCTACCGCGTAGTTCGCGGGGGTCGGAGTCCGAAGTAACCGGGGGGCTGTGTTATAAGGGTTTCACGATCCCGTGATGGATCGAAGAACGACCGGCCGTGGGAGTAGTGCGTAGGGCGTACAGACTCGGTA
>JANLHZ010000113.1 GCA_024653775.1 Planctomycetota bacterium
GAATGATGGCACGCTTTGGACTATCGATGATGTCAGGGTAGAAGGCGCGGACACTGGAGTACCATATCTCTTCCAGGGTCGTCGCTTCGACCCCGAATCTGGACTCTATTACTATCGAACGAGATTCTATTCTGCGTCGCTTGGCAGATTCATAAACCACGATTCGCTTGGCTATGGCGCTGGGATGAATCTATACAGCTTCCCCGGAAGCAACCCGATATCGTTCGTCGATCCGTTTGGTCTCTTTCGAACAAAAGCTGATCTCGATCGCTCGATCGAGCGCGTGAACGGATACCGATGGGAAGGCATCCAGGCCTTCTTCGGCGTCAACATGCTTTGCGCGGGAGTCGCCGCGATGGCAACCGGAATCGTAGCGGCAGGACCGGCAGCGATTGCTTCCGGCGCGGCAATCGCCGGTCGAGCGGCTTTATCTTTTGCGGCGAGGTTGCTCGCGAATCCGCTTGGCCGAGCGGCGGTTGGGTTTGCCGTAGGAGCGGGCATCAACGCCATTGACCAGTATCTGGAATCCGGCAGGGTCGAGTGCTGGCAGACGGTAGCAACATCGGGAGCCATCGGCGGAGCGTTCATGGCGCTGGGGCCGATGCTTCTTTCTTCGGGAGCGCTCTACGGCGTCGGTGCAGTAGCCGGATTGGGTAGTATCGCGTCTGGCGTAAATGCGATGCAACAGGGAAACCCGGCTCTCGGAGTTTTCCGCTACGCACTCGGAGCCGCGGCGATACTTTCCCCCCTCGCGGGAGCCAGATTTGGCGCAACCGGCGGCGCTTCCGGCAGCGGAAGTTTGGCTATATCATTAGGTGGAATCATTGCCTCGCCAATGGCTATAACCGCTGGCGCGATCGCGGGCGTGTCCGGCGCGATCTCGGTGATGTTCTCCGCCACGGGAGGGGGTGGCGGTAAGGCGCCGACGCAGCAGCATCATATAGCCTCAAACAAAGGGAAGTATTGGGGGCCCAAGTTCGCAGATCTGTTCAAAAAATTCGGGATCGACATTAACGACCCTCGGAACATAATGGAATTACCATCGCACAGTGGAAGGCACACGGACGCGTACCATCGAACAGTATACGGCGAACTAAATGCTGCGACTTCAAAGGAAGATTTCTTGAGTCGTCTGGCGGGGCTTCGATCGGAGCTTGAATCCAATCCGCGCATGCCTTATCGTGACGGACAACCTGGAACGGGAGGAGACTGACATGAAAAAGAAGGAAAAAATATGGTTTGAACTTATAATGTCGAACTATCCTCGCGGGGGATGCATTGTTCCATTGGAATTTGGCAATATAGATTTGCCTGTGCCGGAGATAGAGCTATTCAATACAGGTCTTTTCATCGATTCCTGGGACGAACGCGCCTATTTCAGATCCGAAGAAAGAAAAACAGACGGCCCAGCAACCGATTGTATAACAGGAGGAACACGATTAGACGCCCCCGCATTTTCACCTCGCGCACGCGAAGCGCTTGAGCGCGAAGGAGTCGGACAGAACGATGTCCAGTGGCTGCCGGTGCATATATACCAGTCGACCGGGGAAGAAATCGAGGGCTTTGAGATTATGAACGTATTGAGCATTATCGAGGGAATAATAGACTATCGGAGTTCGACGCTCATGAACCCTAACAAGCCGGAATTCGATCCGATTACGGGCAAATTCAATAGCGGGAATATTATGCTCTCCGGGTTAAGAGGAGATTTGATAAAAGAGCACGACATTGTACGCGCCAAAGAGAAGCCTACACGTCTTTTTGTCTCCGACCGCTTCGAAAAGGTCTGGCGCAGCCTGAAAGGAGGCCCGGACAATCCGAGGGGAAGCAGGGGCGCGAAGTTGTTCAAACTCAAGGTAACCTGAAATATCCGCGGTCATTCATGCCAACCCTGCTTTTGTCAGCGCTCTTTTTTGCAGTCGCGGTTATAGCAAGCCCCGACGACGACGCGGTTTGCGAATACCGCTTCGACAGCCTGTCCCGCGTCCTCGATGAAACCCAGCGCGACAACACCGCGAACCCGCTTTCGTTTACGACCAGCGCGCACTGGCGCTCCTTTGGCAGACAAACCGCACTCATCTACAATTCCGGGCGCACAATTACCCGCACATTCGACGACCTCGACAGATACGCCTCATACTCCTACAGCCAAGCCGCGAACGAGCTTGTAGACGAAACCTACATCGGCGGTCGTCCGCTCACATGTAGCATCAATGAACCAGGCCTCACGGTCGATTATACCGGCCTGGCCACCACGACGACCTACGACAAACTCCGCCGCACTCTCGCGAAAAAATATACCGGCGGCGCTCCAGGCAGCACACAGATCGAGGTCGAATACGGCTACGACGAAACCGGCAATCGTCTGTTCGCTCGTCACAATCACGATCCGTTCAACTCGCAAGCTTACGAATACGATAGTTCCGACCGTCTGACCAAGTTCGAGCGCGGACAACTCAATAGCTTCACGGTAGACGATACCGGACAGAATTTCACCGCGACACCCATAGCGACCTATTCCGCTTCTCCCGCAGGTCAGAGCTTCGGAAAGCAGTCAAGAGATTGGACTTTCGACGGCGTATCGAACTGGCGGGAAGATACCGTCGTCGATAATTCTGGCTCTCCAAGTACCTCCACCCGCGATGTATCCGAACTCAACGAATACGAAACCGTCGGCGCGGACTCCCTCAAATACGACCTAAACGGAAATCTCGTTCAGGACAATACCTACGACTACAGGTACGACGCCTTAAACCGTCTCAGGTTTGTCATTCTGCGATCAACCGGAACTATAGTCGGACAATACCTC